>NZ_JAHRHX020000043.1:0-4836 GCF_020312115.2 Candidatus Phytoplasma sp. AldY-WA1 | reverse complement strand
AAAAAACATTAAATATTTTTTTATCTGTTAGAACCGAAAAACCAACTAAGCCAACCTGTCCCAGATGAATCTGTTTTTTTACTTGTATTTCTATCACCATTTCCACCACTAATTTTTATATTTATTTCGCCCGGTTTAGAATTTTTATTTATTTCTTCTGGTTCAGAATCTTTATTTGTTTCATCTAATTTAGAACCTTTAGATGAATCTGTTTTTTCACTTGTATTTCCATCACCATTTCCACCACTAATTTTTATATTTATTTCACCCGGTTTAGAATCTTTATTTATTTCGTCTGGTTCAGAATCTTTATTTGTTTCATTTAATTTAGAACCTTTTGGAATCCAAGAGGTGATATTTTTAAACAGATTTGACAAATTTGAAAAACCAAAAGAAAAACTTTTTATTTTGCCTATAATTTCATCTGTCGCAATTTGATTTAAATTTTCACTAGTTTTGTCGATTTCTGTTTGTATTGAAGTTAAAATGTCTTTTTTTAATTCTCTAATTTGAGATTGTAAATTTTCACTAGTTTTGTCGATTTCTGTTTGTATTGAAGTTAACACGTCTTTTTTTATTTCGTCTTTATCTTTTTGAAGAGAAGAATCCCATTTATTCGCAATTTGATTTAAATTTCCGCTAGTTTTTGTTATTTCTTCTTGTATTGAAGCTAACACTTCTTTTTTTATTTCGTCTTTATCTTTTTGAAGAGAAGAATCCCATTTATTCGCAATTTGATTTAAATTTCCGCTAGTTTTTGTTATTTCTTCTTGTATTGAAGTTAATACGTCTGTTTTTAATTCTCCAATTTGAGATTGTAAATTTTCACTAGTTTTGTTGATTTCTGTTTGTATTGAAATTAACACGTCTTTTTTTAATTCTCTAATTTGAGATTGAATTTGAGATTGTAAATTTTCACTAGTTTTGTGGATTTCTTCTGAGATACCATCTGTAAAAGCATTTGTTTTACTACATATAAATACAACCACAAAAGCTAAAATTACAGCAATTAATAATAATTTAATTTTTCTTGAAAAAGTTTTTTTATTATTTTGTTCTAACATCAAATTTTTATACTCCTTAAAAATTAATTTCTTAAATAAATTAAGATATAATTTAATTTTTGCAAACTTTTTAATTTTAAAAAATAAAATATCATTAAAAATTATAACTTTTTATCGTTATAAAAGTAAAAAATAAAAACATAAAAATATTTTTTAATTTAATGATTATCTCCGAAATGATTTAAAAAAATTATTATTGACAAAAAAATAACCAATAAAATTATTAAATTTATTAAACTAATGAATTTAATAATTTTATTGGTGGAGATGAGGGGATTCGAACCCCTGTACAAAACTAATTCATTTTTTAATTTCTACATACTTATTTTGTTTTTTAAAAACAAACAAACTAATTAATAAAAAAATTTAATATAATTCCAATTAGAATCATAAAAAATAATAGGAAATTATAAAACTACTAATAGTAGTCTATATAATTAAAATAATGAATTAAATTTCTTGATATGATATCAAGATTTAAACAAGTTAAATTTATAGAAAAATAAAAATTTTAGCTTTGAAATCTATCATAAAACTTTATTTTTATTGATTATTCAATAAAAATAATGAATTAAAAATAAATTTTTTTAAGCAAAAGCTAATTGTCCTATTCCATAATTTGAAGGAATAAAATTCATATTTGAAGAAGTAACTTCTTCTTTTTCATTATTGCCGTTTATTTTAACCTCGAACATTTTTACTTGCGTTACCAAGATATGCATAAAAAACTCTTTAGTTTTGGCAAATTCCACGAACATCCCCGATTAATCATTTATTTAATTAAATTATTTTTTTATATCCTTAACCTTTTCACAATAATTATTATACAATATTAATAATAAAAAATCACTTATTTTAATATAATTTAAATTAAAAAGTTGTTAATGTTTTAGGATTAAGTTCGTAGTTTCATAAAATATTTTTGAAATTTTTTTAATTCTTTTTAATTTATATTTATTTAATTTTTAAAATAAATATTTACTTTAATTAAATTTTTATTTATATAAAAAAATCAATAAATATAATAATTAATTATAAAAAACTTGTTTTTAATTTATAAAATAATATAATATTAATTAATTAATTAAAAATAAAAAAAGAGGTATTTTATTATATGAAACAAAACAAAATAACTATTATTGGTGGAGGAAATGTCGGATCAGCGATTGGATTAATTTTATCTCTTAATAAAATTGTTTCTGAAATTGTTATTTTAGATGTTAATCCAATTAAAGCACAAGGCGAAGCTACAGATATCAGTCAAGGTGTTAATTCATTACATCCTATTAAAATAACAGCTACTAGCGATTATAAAGATACTAAAGATTCTGATATTGTAATTATTACTGCTTCGATTCCGTCAAAAAATTTAAATAATCGATTAGATTTAATTAAAAGTAATTTGACACTTTTCCAAAAAATCATTACTCCTATTACTTTATATAGTCCTAAAACTTTTTTATTAATTGTTTCAAATCCTTGTGATATTTTGACATATATTGCTTATAAATTATCAGGTTTTCCATCTCATCGAGTATTAGGATCTGGAACAACTTTAGATACAGCTCGTTTAAAATTTTTATTATCACAAGAAATGAATATTGATGCTCGTGATATCGACGGTAATATTATTGGAGAACATGGCGATAGCCAAATAGTGACATGGTCATGTTTAAATGTACATGGAGTTTCTTTTGAAGAAAATTTCAAAAAATTATTATCTAAAAAAACTCTCGAAAAACATGAAATAAATGATTTTAAAGAAATGATTGCTAATAAAGTTCAAAAATCAGCTTATGAAATCATCAGTCAAAAAGGTTATACTAACTATGGTATCGCAATTTCAGTTTTAAATATTGTAGAAGCTATTATTAAAGACGAGAAAAAAGTTTTAAATACTTCATCTTATTTACAAGGTGAATATAATATTGAAGATATTTATCTAGGTGTTCCTAGTGTTATTGGAAAATCAGGTGTAGAAAAAATTTTAGAAATTTCATTAAATGATAAAGAAAAAGAACAATTGCTAAGTTCTGCTAAATTATTAAAAGGTATTATCGATGAATCTATTTTATAATAATAAAAATTAGCACTATTATAAATTTTTGTAAATAAATTCATTTTTAATACCGAAAAGACTAGTTAAAAAACTAGTCTTTTTTGTTTTTAGTAAAAAAAGAAAATAATCAGCCATATCATGTCGTTAAACTTTTAAATTAAGAATAATTTTATTTTTCTTTTTTTTTTTTTTTATTTATTTATTTGAATAAAAAAAGAAAGGAGAAAATTTTTGAAATTAAGATAAAAATAAAAAACAAGAATTAGTCATTAAAAATGAATTAAAAAACATTTACAATTTTTTATAACAGTACAAAGTAATCAAATTTAAAAAACACACCAGAAAACATGGATACAAAATCATTGAGGAATATAATTCAAACAATCAATTAATTAAACAAACAACCTATTATACTGACGATAAAACTATTTGGTATATCACAGAATACAATGAACACGGTAAATTAATTAAAGAAACAACTTATAATTTCGATGGAACCATTAATTGCATTAAAGAATTTAATGAAGACAAAAAAATAATTAAAAAAACGTGTTATTATTTTAACTATAAAACTATTTAGTCAATTAATAATTCGATAAAAACAAAAAAACTAATCAAACAAACATTTTATTATTTCAACAAATAAAAAAAACAAGAGCGTTACACTAAAATGTTCAAAAAATTAGAAACTATAAAGCACTAATTTTTATATAAATATTAAAAGAAAAAAAGAAAAAAATATGAATTCAAAACAAATAATTATAACATTTATTATTTTTATAACTTTAATTGGTGCTGGTTGGTATTATTATGACAAGTTTAAACCAACAACATCAAATTCAAACACTACGAAAAAAATAATCTACCAAGACGACGGCAAAACTATTATGTATATTAACGAATACAACCCCAACGGCAAAAGAATTAAACAAACAGTCTACCAAGACGACGGCCAAAATATTAATTACATTAACGAATACAACCCCAACGGCCAAAAAACTAAAAAAACACGCTACCGTCCTGACAGTCAAAATATTTGGTTCATCAACGAATACACCAACGGCCAAAAAACTAAAGAAACAGAATACCAAAAAGACGGTAAAACTATTTCAGCAATTTTCGAATACAACCCCGACGGAACAAAAAAAATAAAATAAAAAAGACTCACTTACACGAGTCTTTTTATTTTAAACAATTTAATAAAAAAACATAAAATAAAAACCATCACGACCTTGTTATAGTCGTTAAACTGACAAACCAAAACCAACCGACCTTGTTATAGTCGTTAAACTGATAAACCAAGAACAATTAAATTGTTCTTTTTTTATTTAAATAAAAAACACGAAAGGAGTAAATAACATGGAAACTAAAAATGTCGAAAAGTTACAAATAGTAACTAATATTTTCTTAATTCTTTTTTGTACATTTAGCATGTTTGTAATGGCATTAGTTGAAATACGTCATCATTCAAATAATAATGATACACCAGCTAATGGAACAGCTGAAGTAGCACCAGCTAGCACAACACCAGCAACTGGAACAACGCAGTGTTCCAAAAATATGTAAATGTTTTTTTAACTATGTATATTTTTAAAACCTCGTTTCACTAAAAACAAAAAAAGACTAGTTTGTTTTAATTAGTCTTTTCGATATTAAAAATGAATTTATTTACAAAAAATTATAACAGTGCACAGTGCATAATATCTTAACAAA
>NZ_JAHRHX020000091.1:0-1745 GCF_020312115.2 Candidatus Phytoplasma sp. AldY-WA1 | reverse complement strand
AGCAGCAAACAATTTAAATTCATTTCAATCAGAAGATGACGACGAAATACCACAATTCAAACCAGCTGATTCTAATAAATTTTTATCATTTGACAAACTAATCGGATTCAAAGAAGAATTAACAGCATGTGATGGATTTTTAGACTACTTAAAAAACAAGTCAAACTATCAAGACATCGGAGATGTCGAAGCACCGTTAGGAATCTTAATGTACGGATGTCCAGGAACAGGAAAAACAACATTAGCTCGTGCATTAGCTAAAGAGACAAATTTACCATTTTTCGAAGTAAGCAGTTCTATCTTTTCTCAAAAATATAAAGGACTTGCACCTCAAATGGTTCAAGACTTGTTTGCAGCAGCAAGACAAACAGCTGAAAAAGAAAACGGAGCAATTATCTTTTTAGACGAATGTGAAACTATTTTTACTGATTTAGGTTCGTTAGAAGCTGGTTCCGAAATTGCAAACGTCGTTAACCAATTCAAAACTGAAATGACATCAGTTGATAACAATCCTGAAAAACCAATCTTCGTCATTGGTGCAACTAACCACGTAGAACAAATCGATGAAGCTATTAAATCAAGATTCACTTACAACATCGAAGTCAAACCAGGAAGCAAAGATGAACGTCAAAAAATGTTAGAATTCTTAATTAACAAACGTAAAAATCCATATTGTCAAGCATCAAAAGATTATTTATTCAATGTTATTAACGAATCATTAGAACGTTTGCCACAAGAACAAGCATTTTTAAAAGCAAATCGTACACTCGAAAACCTTTTAAAAACGACAGTCAGTGTATTCGCAAGAAACCGTGGAACTGATGAAAACAAAAGAACAGTAATTCAAAAAGAAGATTTACAGCAAGCATACAAGATGATTATTTCACCAAACATTGATGTGTTAAATCAAATAGAAAAAGAATTAACATCTCAATCTAAATAATTTTAAAACCTATTTACACAACTAGGTTTTTGAGAAACCTAGTTGTGCATATATCAATCCTAAGCAGCACATAACACAAAAAACAAAAAGACTGCAAAGAAAAATAAAAAAAATCATACTAATTTTAAAAAAAAAATCAAAAAAAGAAAGGAAATTAAACATGATTTCAATAACAACACTATTATTTTCAAATTATAAAATTATATTTACGCTTATATCAATTATACCTATTTTATTTCTAATTCATGGAATTTACAAATTTTCATTAAAGAAAATTATTATCTCAATTGTAATATTAATTGCGCTATTAGGAGCATTTTTCTATTTAACCAAAAAAGAACCATCTTCAAAATACGCAGCTTTATCAGTCAATAAACTTGACAATACAATTCACAAATTAGAAAATATCTACGACAATTTTGAAGGAAAAAAATCACAATTGAAAGATGAATTAGCAAAAATTGATGCCGAATTAATAGAATTACAAGGAGATTTAACATTAACTCAAGAACAAAAAGCAAAAATTAAAGAACTTTTAGACAAAAACGAAGATAAAATTAAAGAAATTAATGACAAAATAAAAGACAATGATAAAGAAATTTCCCTTTTAAAAGGAAATTTAACAGACTTAGAAACAAAAAAGAAACAAAAAGAAGATGAAATAAAACAAAAAGAAGCACAAAAAGCAAAGACAGAAGATGAAGATGTGCGTAGACAATTACAAAAAGAAATTGCCGAATTAACTAAAGAACTGCATGAAATTGTAGACCAACTTCATCCAATTAAGCAAAAAATTAAATCA
>NZ_JAHRHX020000011.1:0-22678 GCF_020312115.2 Candidatus Phytoplasma sp. AldY-WA1 | reverse complement strand
AAAAAATAACCAAAATAAGTTATAAAACTGTTAATTAAACCAAAAAGGATATTATTATGAAAAACCAAATTAAAAAATTAAAAAAAATTACCAACTTAAATAAACAATTTGACATTTTTAAAAAAAATATTATACTACTAATGCATAATATAACCAAATAAAAAGTTAAATAAATATACAAAAGATAATAATAAAAAAAGTAATAAAGGAATTCAAAAAAATGGAAATTCAATCATTTATTTTAATAATAAGTTTAATTTGTAATACTATTTCAATATTTTTTCACATAAAAAAATACAATAAAAAAATAAAATTCGAAGATTTAACAAAAGAAGAATTTGAATTAAAATGTGTTGAATTAATATTATCAGGAGACATGAATATGAAAAATGCGGACAAAATAATTAAGTCCGGAATTTTTGACAAAGATAATTTCAAAAGTTAAAATTAAAAATAAATATTATTTTTTATATATTTTAGACTCTCTCTCTCTCTCTCTGCGAGAGTTTTTTTTATCTTACTTTTATAAATTTATCCATATAAATTTATAAAAGTACGACTTATAATATAAAAAACTAAAACTTTTAACATTTATTATTTTTATTTTTTTCAGATTTAATCGATACTTATGTATAAACCATAAAAATAGAATTAAAATAAATATAAGTATAAAACAACGTATGTTATGCGCACTATTTCAAAAAAGTATAAAATGTTTTTTTAATTCATTTTTTAATGACTAATTTATTGTTTTTGATTTCATTTATTTTATAATCTAAAATGGTGAAATTTTATTCTTTTTTATGATAAAAAATAATTCGTCCTACACTATATACAACCCCTTAATGGATCGAAAAGTCTCCAAAAAAAATTGTAAATAAATTCATTTTTAATATCGAAAAGATTAGTTAAAACAAACTAGTCTTTTTTTATTTATAAAAATAAGTTTTTTGACCTTATTTTATTTTTATTATCATATTTAAGATAATTATAATTAATCAATTTAATATGTGATTTGTTATAATATTATAAAAAAAAGACCCTGAAGGGTCTTAATTTTATAATAAAATTATTAATTTTTAATTACTTAATAATAAATTTAGAAATTTTATTTTTTTATTTAATGATATTATTGTAAATTTAAAACAATTTTATTAATTCTTTTTCGAATAGCGGTTGTTTTAGTTGCTAAAGTTACTAATTTTGGAAATAAATCAGAATCCCTTAAAGAATAAAGAATGGGTTCAAGAATTTTATTATTAATTAATTTATAATCTAAAGCTTCTTTTGATAAAAAAGGCATTTTACGATGGTATTGAATAAAACCATCTGGTTTATTACTTTCATTATAAATATCTTTACTGTCTTCTAGTTTTTGATAGTTTAAATGAAGTTCCATTAATTCTTGACCTAAAGGTAATAATTCTTCTTGATTTTTTTTTGTTAAAGGAGGAATAGTTGGTAAATTACTTTTTAAAAAATTTTTTGCTTTTTCTTTATAATCTGTGTGATGAAATAAAGCATATAAAATGGCCATCCATTCTTTTCGATTATAAGGTTCTTTAGGAATTAATTCACTCATAACATAACATTTAGTAACAGAAAGTATAGTTTTATCAGAAATTTTATTAACTACTAAACATTCAAAAAAATCTAAATTATAACTAATACAAAGTGAAATATTTTCTTCTTGATAATATTGATCTTGTTTACAAACGCTACCAATTATTAAAGGTTCTAAATATAAATATATTTCTTCGAAAGGTCTTTTCATAGCTGTTGTAATTTTATTTTCATCAAATGAAATAGGTTTATTTTTTAAACAGTTATTTTTTAATTTGGCATTCCATTTAATAACATCGGAATTATCAATTATTTTTTTTTCTAGACGACATTTTTCATAAAAATCAATAAATTTTTTAATTTTTGATTTTAATATATTCAAATCTTTGTCATAAACAATTTTAATGCGATCACTTTTTAAGCCATCTTTTCTTGTTTCAAAATAAAAACCTTTTTCATTTTTATTTTTGGTTTTTATATCTTTTGCAGTTAAAGCTTGCCATGTTTGAGGTTCTATTTCTGGTTTATTAAACCACATACCATTATCATCTAATTTAATTTCTTCAAAAAAATCTTTGTTTTTAAAATTGTTTTTTAAATGTTCATATTTTTGTTTAATATTTTTTAAATCATCAGGAACTTCGTGATAATAAGTTTTTGATTCTTCTTTTTGATTATCTATATCTTTAAAACACAATAATAAAACTACTCCTTGTGTGTTACCTTTTTGAGTTTCAGTTTCGAAAATATTGGCACCTTCTTTTTCAGGGAAAGATACTCTTATTCCTTTAGCTCCTTTTAAATTTACAAGATAAATTTTTTGACATTCTTCAGTTAAACTACGACGAAATCCTTCTACACTTTCAGTTAAAAAAGAATTAGGTAAAACCATCGCTATCCAACCTCTGTCAATATGGTCTAAGCTCCAACGAACGAATCGACGATAAATATTATATAAACTTTGTATATTCTTTTTTTCATTTTTTTGAACAAAAGTTTTTTTTATCTCATCATCAACCCAATATTCTTGTTTATCATAATCTAAATTTGGATAATCTTTTTTTCTATACGATATTTTTGTTTTTCCTTCGTCCTTTTGTTGGCTTACCTTCCAAGGAGGATTACTTATAATAATAGTAAATCTTTTATTTCCTTTGTGTTGTTTTGCTATAAAATTTGGGCTTTTACTTTCGTTTTTTAAAGTATCGCCCCAATGAATATTTTTCGGTGGTTCATCTTTTTTAGCTGCGATAGTTATTTGGAAAACACTAATCATAAAAGCAAGAAAATGAATTTCACGAATATGAAGATGATCTTTATAAAATCTGTCAATTATTCCTGTTTCTTTTAATATGTTTTTAATAAAATAAGCTATAAAAGGAGCTGTGCCACAAGCAGGATCAATCACGTCATAAGGTTCATTTTGAAGGTTTTGAGGGTTTAATTTAGGCTCTAATTTAAGTAAAAGATCCCATAAAAACTCTACTACCCATACAGGAGTATACCACATGCCGTTTTCTGAAGTTAATTCAGGATCAGTTTCTTTTAAAAGATCATTATAAATTTGATTAAAAATATGTAATTTATCATCAATATTTTTATATTCTAAATTTAAAGTTTTATTAAAAAACTTAATCGTTGGTTTTGCTGTTTCTTTAATTTGTTCATAAACACCTGATTTTTCTAAAAGGATATCTAATTTGTTAAATAAAGAACATTCTACTTCATAAATTTTTTTTAAAATAGGATAAAATAAAACATATTGTGATAAAATATATGCAGTTTGATTATCTTCTAATTGTTTTTCATCAATTTTTAAAATAGTGCCAAACATTTCTTTTATTTCGGCCAAAATACCATTTTTGCTGTCTTGTTGAATAATATCTTTAATAGTTTCTAAAGTCTTTTTAATTTCTAAAACTAAGTTACGCCAAGAAAAACCATTGTATTTAACTACTTCAGAAATCAAATATTTGTATACAAAATCAATATTTGCTTGGTCTTGTTTTTTTATTTCATTGGATTCTTTTTCTTTTGTATTCAGAGAAGGTAGATCATTAGCTTGTGATGATGAGCTTTTAATTATTTTTTCAATTTTATCTTTTTGTTCTTCTGGTGTAGCATTACGAGAACGAATATCACTAAGCCAAATATATTTTAAAGTCTTTAAAAAATCATAATTTTTTTCAAAAGAAATATTTCTCATAAAAGAACTGTCATCATTATTTTCAAATAAAATAATTTTTGCTTTTTTATTAGGATTATGAGGATCTTTTCTTAAAATACGTCCTATAGCTTGAATAATTTCTAAAGTAGAATTTTTAGGATCAAAAAAAACAACAGTATTACAACCAGGAATATCTACCCCTTCAGTTAAACAACGACAATTCCATAATACAAATGATTTTTCATGAATTAATTTATATAATTTCTCTTTTCTTTCATAAGGCATCATTGATCCTGTAATATAATCAGTTTTGATAATGACATTTGTATCACTTTTAAATCGATTTTTTAAATTATTTATAATGTTTTCCATAATTGAAGATACTTTTTGAGCTCGATTTTTTCTAATGCTATTTACAAAAGCGATAACAGAATTTTTTTGATCTGAATTATTTTCAATAGTTTTAATAATACCTACTATTTTAGAGATACTTCTTAATCTTGCTTGTTTTAAAAATTTTTCTTTACGATATAAATATTCTTCTTCTGTTTCTTTTTGATTTTTTTTAGGTAAACTCTTGTCAATGTTAATCAATTCATTCATTGTATTTTTATCTTCATCTTTTAAAGTTCTATCAATTTCTTCAATTTCTTTAAATTCATCGATATCTGGTAATCTAGAAATATTAATGTCATAATCGCATAAAATATTTTTTTCGATAGCAGTTCCTAAATCTAAAGAATAAAAGATCTCTCCGAAAATGTCTTTATTACTCATATCAATGAATTCATCTTTATTTTTTTTGTTGCTCGACAAAATTTTAACAGTAGCAGTCATAAACAAAGCTTTTTTGGTTTTTATATTTTCGTGTAAATTTTGAAATAAATTTTTTTCTTTTTTATTTATTTTGGATTCATAAGTCATATGATGAGCTTCATCACAAATAATTAAATCAGCTTCAGGTAAAAATCCTTTTTTTTGACTATCTGCCAATCTATCATGAGATTGATAAGTACAAAAAAACATAATATATTTATATTTTTTTTTAATATCTGAATTAAGGGGATTATCTAAAAAATTGCTAAAATCCATTATATCAGTTGTAAAAAGATCTTCTTGTTCGGCTTTTTTAATAATTTTGTCCTCTTGACTACAAATAGGAATAATTAAAATATCAGAATCATTAAAATAAAGAGCGCTTTGTTCTAATAAATTAATCCAAGGAACAAAATAAAAAACAATACCTCCGTCTGGTAATAATGATTTCATAATATGTTTAGAAACAAAAGTTTTCCCAGTACCACAAGCCATTTCTAATAATCCACGATTATTATTTTTATAATGTTCCATTGCTTCTATGACAGCTTCTTTTTGATAATCACGTATTTTGTGATTATTTAAATTAGATAATTCATCATTAATAACAACATTATTAAAAATACTTACGTTTTTTTCTTTTAATTTTTTTTCAGCTTCATCCGTTAAAGAACCTGTACCAAAATTAAGAAAAATACCACCATTGTATTGTGGTTTATCTAAAATTTCTAAAAAAGTACATAAAGAAGGCGTATTAATGTCTGTGTTTTTGTTTTTAACTTGAATGGCTATTTTTTTCGAACCCAAATCAGCTTCAAAATCAATTCCTTTTGCTCCTGTTTTAGCTTGTTTAATGTTTGTTAAAGATCTTAGTAAAGGATTTTGTTGCAACCATTTTAAAAAATTATTTTCGCCACTAAAACCTTTTATATTATTAGAATTTTTTAATTTTTTCATATATTTATGTTCCTTTTAATAGCGTATCGCACTGTTATAATTTTTTGTAAATAAATTCATTTTTAATACCGAAAAGACTAGTTAAAATAAACTAGTCTTTTTTTAGTATAATTTTTAAAAATATGCATAGTTCAAAAAAATTTACATTTTTTTATAACACTACGCAACAACCAACCACGTCAAGTCAAGAAAACCAATCGAGTATATAATAATAATAACATAAAAAGAAATTATTTGTTGTTATTTATGTTTGAAATTGGTTTTTTTTAATGTCTTAACATGTTAAATTGTTTTTTTGTGGTGAGAATTAATGACTGTTTTTTTGAAAAAAACAGTCATTAAAGTTTGTGTTGATTATTCTTCGATGTTGTCTGAGTATGTTGTATAAAATTCTCTGATTAAATCGTCATTATCGTTAACTAAATTTCTAGCTTTGTAAATAAGATTAGCAATGTCCGCATGTTTATCACGAATTATAGCTAATTTATCTTCAATTTCTTTTTTTTAATTCAGAATTTTTAGTTATAATTTCAATTCCGTTTAAGTTCGCATCATAATAAAGAAGATCGAAATGAGAACATAATTATTCTAAAATAGCATACATTCCGTATATATCGCTATTTAATTCAAAGTCATCACCAAAGACATAAGAATAACTTGATAATACTCCACACTGTTATAATTTTTTGTAAATAAATTCATTTTTAATACCGAAAAGAATAGTTAAAAAAAAATAGTCTTTTTTTAGTGAAAAAAAATTTTAAAAAAAAATATGCATAGCTCAAAAAAAATTTACATTTTTTTATAACACTACGACTATTAATTAATTATTAATTAATAACTAATTGTAATTATAGACAAAAAACAATTTTTACATTCAGTTTTTTTTGTTTATAAGATATCGAATTAATTTTTATAATGATAAAATAATCTTTTTTATAAAAAAAATATCTTACTTATAATAATTTTTAATTATTATAATTTAAAGTTATTTATTTATATTTTGGCTTGATAGTAAAAAGATATATTAATAATAATAAAAATAATTCAAAATAACATGATTCAATTTTGAATAAACGATGCCTAAAATTACTAATTTGAAAACCTCTTTTTACTAAAAAAAGACTAATTTGTTTTAACTAGTCTTTTTTTAGTAAAAATGAATTTATTTACAAAAATTTATAACAGTCTTTTTATTGCATCCCATATATTAAACATTTTTCTTTTATTATTTAAAGAAAAAATTTTCATTATAATTTTTTTTATTATTTTTTATCATCAAGAATAAATAAAAATAAAAAAAGGAAATTATATATGGCCAAATATATTAAAAATTATTTAGAAATAGAAAATGAAATTAATCAATTATTTGAAATTTATTCAAAAGAAAATTACAAAAATAATTTCATTCGTGAAAAAATATTTTTATTATTTTATGAATATGTAATTTTAAATATTATTTATAAAATCAAATATTATCCTAGAATTTTAGAAAGAAAAGATTTAGTAAATGAAGGGACTTTGGTTATTGATAGTGTATTAATTAATTATATTCATAGAGAATATAAATGTGATTTTGTTACTTTCGCTAAAGGAAAAATTAAACAAGAAATTGATAAATTAATTCGTTTAAGTCATTCTCCTTCAATTCCTATAAGAATTTATAACGATAATAAGAAAAATAGAAAATTAAATAAAAATGTTGAAATTTTATCATCGCAATATATCGAAAAAGAGATTATTACGAAAAATTATTATAATCCTTATTTTCCTAAAATTTTAGATCCTCATCAAATATATATAAAAAAACTTAATCACGAAATATTGTTAAATAAAATGAAAAAAATATTAAATTCATTTGAATATCAAGTTTTGGTATATAGTTATGGAATTCCAAAAGAAAGTGATGATTATCAGTATGTTTTAGATGATATGGAAATATCATCAAAATTAAATATAACAAAAAAACAAATTTATAAATATAGAGAAAAAGCCATTTCCAAAATTAAATTTAATAAATAAAAATATATCAATTTTAATTTCAAATTTAATAAATTTTTTTTATTAAATTAAATTTGATTTTTATAATTAAAAAATAAATATTATGACCTGAGCATGTCTTAAAACTGCTTATATTTATTTCAATCAATTAAAAAATAATTGTAAGAAATAAAATTATTTTTTAATTTTTTTTAAATAATTAATTAAAAAGGAGATAAAAAAATGGAACAAAGAGAAAATCAAGAAAAAGAAAACAGATTTAAAAGCATAAGTATATTTGGGCAACAATTAAATTCAATTTTAATGCAAATTATTGTTGTTGTTTTGGTATTTCATATTTATAAAGAATGGGATGCAGAAAAAATTAAAAAATTTAATATTTCTCTTTTATTTTTTCTAAAAAACTTTATGGCTTTTCATTTCCAAATAATTTTATTAAATAAATTTTGGAATCGTTTAAATTTTGCTGAAAAAAATAATGTAATTGCTCCATCAGATATTAGTTTATTACATGATAGAGTCAAAAATAAAGTATTGACAGATGAACAATATCAAGATAAATTATTAAATGATTTAGAAAAGGATTATCAAAAAATATTCAAAGAAGATACTAATAAACTTATTTCTGAGTTTATTTCGCAAACAATTTTAAATCAGTTAAATAATAATAATGAATCTAATATCAAAGATTCGATTGAAAATAAAGATAATAACGAAGATTCTAATAATAATGAATCTAATATCAAAGATTTGATTGAAAATAAAGATAATAACGAAGATTCTAATAATAATGAATCCGATGAATAATTTTTTTTAAATAAAAAAATATTTTGAATTTTGAAAAAAATTTGAAATCAATATTGAAAGAAACTAATAAATTTAGTTTCTTTATTTTTTTATATTTTATTTTTACAAATTTTATTATTAATTTTAATATTAAAATTTATAGTTAATAAATTTATTTATATATTAATTTTATAAATCAAAAGAAAAGGTTTTATATTAATGAAAATAAATCAAAATAAAATAAATACAAATAAATTAAAAATTTTTATTGTATTTATAATTTTAACAATTACATTTTCAGTAATAGCGATTTCTATTTATTTTAATCAAAAAAGAAAAGAAGAAATTCAATTAGAAAGTAATTTTCCTATTTTCAAGGTAGAACTTTTAGGAGGTAATAACCAAAATAAACATCTTATACCGATTTCAATTCCTAATTTAAATAAAGATAAATATGAACATTTAATAAATATTGAACATAGTGTTATTTTAAATTCTCAAAATATTGAAATTAAAGAACCTTTGTTTTTGAAAATTGAAATATTTTTCGATACTCAAAATACCTTTCAAAATCCAGAAAAATATTTTAATTATCAAATTATTACGACGAAAGATAAAGAAAAAGATAAAATTTATTCTTCCAATGATAAACCTCAGTATTCAGCAATGCATCCGAATGAAACACAAACTATCAAAATTAACACTCAAATTCAACAAAAAGATATTATTTTGGAAAAAAATCCAAAACTTTTTTTAGTTTATGATTATGAATTAGTAGATAAACAAGGGAAAACAATTAATGGTGGTTCAAATATTGTTTCGAATAAAACGTCTAATATTGTTAATAACTAATTTGAAATTTTTTCTGATAATTAAAATGATATTTTTATTTTTTCAAAACAACAAAATTTTCAGAATTGCTAAAAATTAAAAAAGAAGGTTTGGTTTATATGTTCGAAAAGCAAGATATTAATAATAATAAAACACAAAAACAATATTTTTTATTTTTTTATGTTTTATTATTTATTTTGTTTTTGATTTCTTTTTTGTTAATTATTTATGTTTGTATTCACCATCAGGCTATTACTACGAATGAAAATAAAATTGAAAAAATCAATAAAAATATTTTAAATTTAGAAAAATCAAATACTTCTATGAGTAGTAATTTTAAAAAACTCGAACAAAAAATTAAAGAAAAACAAGATAATAAAGAAAAATTAATTACCGAAAGTGAATTATCACAAAATAATATTAATAATAAAAATATTTTATTTGAAAGTGAGAATTTTAAAGTTCAAGATTATAAAAAATTTCCGAATTTACAACAATTATCAGGTTTGAATGAAGCTAAATCTGTAGCTAAGGGGTTTATTAATTTTTTTCAAAATAAAAAAGCTTACGAAGATAGAGGGAAAGTAGTTGTTCCCACAGGTTTAATGATGTATGGTACTCCAGGATGTGGTAAAACTATTTTTGCTTCTTCAATAGCAAGAGAAACAGAGTTGCCTTTTATTGAAGTATCTTGTTCTATTTTTGCTCAAGAATTTGTAGGTAGAGCTCCTAAAATGGTAGCTGAATTATTTGATTTAGCTAGAGAAGTGGCTACCAAAAATGGCAAAGGAGTTATTATTTTTTTAGATGAATGTGAAAATATTTTTTTAAATATTGATAGTTTAAAACCTGGTTCTGAAATTGCCAATGTTGTTAATGAATTTAAAATTCAATTGGCACCACGAGAAGAAGAACGTCTAGAACAACCTATTTTTGTCATTGGAGCTACTAACCATCTTGATGGCATAGAACCAGCTATTTTATCACGTTTTACTCATCGTATCGAATTGAAACCAGAAAATGAGGAAGAACGTCAAATGCAATTGAATGATATTTTGAAACGTAATCAATTTCCTATCACTCAAGAAGCTAAAACATATTTATTAGAGGTAATTAATAAAGCATTAGATCATTTGCCACCACAATATGAAAAAACAATGAATGGTCTTTTAGTCGAAATCCCTCCACAAAATAATTACAAAAAAGCTTATCGTGTTTTAGAAAGTTTTATTAAAGAAGCAAGTTTAAAATCTATTGATCGTGAAATTATCGCCACAAAAGAACAAAAAGAATGTTCTAATCCAAAACACAAAGAATATTTTAAGAATAATATAATTTTTTCTGAAAATAATCAAAAAAAAGAAAAAACCGATTCTATTATTTTAGAAAATTGTTGCGAATGCAAAGCGATTAATATTAAAGATTTACAAAAAGCTTATCAAATAATAATTGATAATACTGGCAAATCTTTAGAAAAAGTAATATCTAAATAAAAATATAGAGATTAAACTTATAAAAATATAATGTTAAATATTAAGAATAAGAAATTTATAAATATTAATTTATTATTATAAAAATAAATAAAAAGGAGAATTAACTGATGTTATCACCTTTTAATTTTATGAATATTTTCGGAAATTTAAAAATGTATTTAACATTTTTTATAGTCGGAATAATTATTTTTTTTATTATTTCCTTAATTAATAAATTTCGCGGACAAAAATCTTCGATGAAAGAAAATTTAATTTATCTTTTGATTATAATAGGTACTTTATTTTTAATTTGGTTTTTTTTCTTCAAAAAAGAATCTATAACAAAAAATTATGATAAATTAATTAACAAAGTTAATCAAGGTATAAATAAATATGATAATATTTGTAATAAATATCAAGGTTTAGCTTCTAATTGGGAAAAAGAACTCCAAGAAGCCGAAATAGAACTTAAAAGACTTTATGAACTTCAAGAAATTAATGAAAAAGATAAAGAAAAAATTCAATCCATTATAACTCAAAATGAAGAAAATATTTCAAATATTAAAACACAATTAATTAATATTCATGGAGAAATTTCTATTGAAAAAGGTAAATTAAGAGATCTGGAGAAAGAAAAAGAAAAAATAGAAAAAGAAATTAAAGAAAAAGAAAAACAATTACTAATAGAAACCAATGAACAAAAAAAAGAAAAACTATATCAAGAAATTAATATTTTCAGAGAAAAACATATAAAAATAGTAGAAGAAATAACAGATACTAAAATAAAAATTAAAAAATTAGAAACAACAGAAATGTCTTTAATTAAACAGTTAAAAATAGTAGAAGATTTTAAACAAAATCTAATTAAATCTATGAATGGATTAAATATAGAACTTAAAAAATTAGCATCTTATATTGTTACAGTAGAAGATAAAAAGAAAGAAATACAAAATAATATTAACGAAACAAAAACTAAATTAGAGCAAATAAAAACAGAACAAGCGGCTTATAAAACTATTAAATATATTTTATTAACATTGAGACAAAATGCTGAAAATTGGGAAAAAGCTAATGAATTTTCATGGGGAAATATAACAAGAACTTTTTTTAAACCTTTCGATCGAATAACTGATTTACTTAATTTTAAAAATAATTTTAATATATTATTTGATGGAAGATTAAATTTTCAAAAAGATTCTTCTTCACAAATAAATACATCATCAATAATTTTGCCAAAAGACCATCCTATATATATAATGGTAGAAAATTTAATTCAAAAAACAGGTGAAGAACCTAAAATGATAAGCACAGAAATATTAAAAATTTATATCGAAGACATTAATAAAGAATTAATGAAATTAGATACAGAATATAAAATATATGAAGATAAATATAAAAATTATAAATTACAAAATGATAACAATACAATTATTAAAGAAATTCGTGAATTCAAAATAAAAACAATGAAAGAAAATGATGAAATAATGGGTGATTATAGCAAATGGATAGGAGAATATGAGATAATAACAAAAGAATTAAATAAGAAACAAGATGAACTTATAGAAAAAGAAAATTATTTTAATAAGATAGATAATTTAGAAAAACAAAAAGATAAAATTGAAGAAAATATTGAAAATAAAGAAATAGAATATACAGAATTACAACAACAAAATCCTAATTATGCTAAAATTCAACAAATAATTATTGATAAAAAAAATAAAAAAATTGGTATACAATCTCCTTTATTCGAAAAAATAAGAATAGATAATTAATTTAAAAGTATCAAAATAATATTGTTAATATTAATAATTATTTCTAAAAATATATAAAGGATATAAACAAATGTTTCTTAATAAAACTAAATTTTTTTTTATAATTTTATTATATTTAATTATTATAATTTGTGTTCAATCTATTTTGGCATGGAGTTATTTTCATATTCGTTTTGGTGAAAATATTTCGGAATCAAAAATTAATTCATCTCAATACCAAATTAAATTAACGAATATTGATGAACTAATAGCAGAATGGATGAAAAATGAACCTAATATGAAAATATATAATATAAATGTTCAAAATTTAGAAAGTATAAAAATTTTTTTACAAAATTATAGATATATAAATACTCAATTTGAAAATCATATACCTGGTTATAATGGTTTTGGTAAAATCAATTTAAATTTGATATCTTTAAAAAACCCTCCTGAAGGATTATTAGGAATTTATATTTTTCCTAGAGAAAATCCTTTTAAAATGAAATATTCTGAGCAACAATATTCGAATACTTTACAAGAATTATTAGAAAACAACACAACAATCAAAGAAATTTATTGTTTTTGGGACGTCAAAGAAATAAATTTAAAACAAGATGTTCAAATTGTCCATATTGTTCAACGTAATGTTGCTGAAGATCAAATCGATAAATTTATAAATAAATATTTAGATTCGAAAGGAATTTCCAGAGAAAATAGATATATTCAAAAAGGATGTTATAATATGTCTAAGCAAACAGGAATTAGTATTCCTTTACCCAAAGGAAAATTTAATAACGAAGATGTAGTTAATATTTATTTTGATGACGGAGAACGTTTTATGTGGAAGGATACAGGAGATATACAAACTCTTTTGAATATGCCTAATGGAGCTAAAAATATTTATATTTTCAGTTTATATAATTCAAATTATAAACCTCTACCTTTATATAGACCAATTTATCATGATAATTAATTTTGATTAATCTTGAATAAAATTCAAAAGTTAAAAAAATTATTTACTTCATTTATCAATTCATATTATGTTTTAATAATATACTTTATAAAAGTTATCAAATTATTTTTTTAAAATTTTTAAATTTTAAATATTGAAGAGGTGATTTATAATTTAATTTAGCTAATAACCAATGTTTATTATAATAAAAAATAAAATTTTTTATTTTTTGTTTTAATGTCGAAAAATTTTCTTGATATAAAGAAGATGTATTTGTTTTTAAATATCCTTTTAAGGTTCCAAAGTAAGATTCTATCATTGCATTATCATTCGGAACAGCTTTTCTCGAAAAACTAATAAGAAAACCTTTCTTTTTTAAATAATTTTTAAATTTAATGTTTTGATAAATAGTTCCTTGATCTGAATGCATAATACAAGGATCTTTTAATTTCGGCAATTTTTGAAAAGTTTTTTTTACTAATTCTAAATTAGGATGTCGACTCATTTCATATGCTAAAATTTGATTATTAAAACCATCCATTATAACTGATAACCAAAATTTTCCGTATTTAGTTGTAAAACAAGTTAAATCAGTATATATTTTTTGTAAGGGTTTTTCTGATTTAAAATTAAAATTAATTAAATTATAATTTTGTTCTTGTTTTTTATAAAAATTTTTTTTATGATAAGGTTTTCTATATGTCATTAACCACTTATTTATACGCATGATTTGCAAAACTTTTTTGTTGTTAACTATTTCTTTGTAAGTTTGAAAATAAAGAATCGTAATTTTACGGTAACCAAAAGAATATTGATTTTTTTTACATAATTTACCTATTCTTTTTGTAATTTTATTATAATCAGCTTCTTTTTTTTCTTTTTGTGTTTTTGTTTTTTTCCAATAATAATAAGAATTTTTATTAATATTTAATAATTTTAAAATATCTTGAATTTTAAGATATTTTTTATAGAATTTAATTAAAATAAAAATAAATTCTCTAAAATTAGGTTTTTGATAATTAATTACTAGCTGTAATAATTCAATTTCTTTTTGTTGAATTGTTTCTTTTTTTTGAATTTTTGATTTGTTCATATTGAATATTTTCCTATTTTCAAATACACTTTTATAAAAAAAGAAAAAATTATAAAAATAATTTAATGTTTTTAAAATGTTTTTATATAATAAATAAGAATAAATTATTAATTTAAAAATTTATTCTTAATATTTTTTATTAATAATTTAAAATATATTAAATTTTTTTAGGTATTTTATTATTTTTGTTTGCATATATATAGTGAAGAAAAATATTTTACTTTTATATAATTTATTATATTTTATTTTTAGTTTATAAAATTCAAAAAAATATATTTTTACGCTTCAATAAATAAGATATATTAAAATTATTTTTAATTTATATTTTTTTAATTATTTGGATGCAGTTCGTATAAAATGTAAAAAATAATTTTTTAATGTATAATTATTTATGTATTAGAAAAAATAAAATTTCGAAAATGTGAAAAGAAGAGTTACTTTCCTCTACCTGATATATCAAATTTTAATTTGTTTTTGGGTAATCAAGCACATGATAATAATAATTAATCAAACGATATCTTTTGAATAAAAATTTATCTTGGTATTTATTATAATTATATTTGATAGCAAGAGAGTACTTTTTATAAGTATTTTTTTTTTTTTATAAAATTTATTTTTTTAAAAAAGGAGTTATTTCATATTAAATACAATAAAACTAACAAAAAAGATATAAAACTTAATATTTTATATAACGAAAGAATACCTCAAGGAGAATATTTCGTAATTGATGAAAATGGTGATGCATTAGGTGTTTTAGAAAAAGATAAAATATTTAAAATATCTGAAGAAAAAAATATAGATGTAGTAATGATTAATCCTAATTCTGATCCTAAAGTTGTTCGTTTGATGAATTATTCACAATTCCGTTATAAGCATCAAAAAAAATTAAAAGAAATCAAAAAAAAACAATCTATAGTAATTGTTAAAGAGATTCGTATGAGTCCAACTATTGATGATAATGATTTAAATATTAAAATCAAAAAAGCTTATAATTTTTTAAAACAAGGTGATAAAGTTAAGATTATTATGCGTTTTAAAGGAAGAATGATAACACAAAGTAATTTTTTAGGTAAAAGTATTTTTGATAAAATTGTATCTAATTTAAAAGATGTAGGCAGTTGCGATATAGTTCCGAAAATGGTTTCTAATCAGATGTTTACTTTTTTATCACCTAAAAAAATTAAATAAACAATTATTGATTATAATATTTCTTATAGAATAAGAAGGGTATCAAAAAGCGATTATGATAAAGAAAAAAAGTCACAAAGGTTTAAAAAAAAGAATTAAAATTACTGGTACTGGTAAATTTTTAAGAAGATATGCTTATAAAAATCATTTAGCTGGTTCGAAAACAACAAAACAAAATAGACAGTTAAGAGGTGTTACAAAAGTAGATATTTCTGATGTAAGAAGAATTAAATATCTTATTTAATTCTCTAAATTAAATTAAAAAGGCAAATATAAAGATGGTTAAAGTAAATTTCGTTACGGCAAGACATAAAAGACGTAAAAAAATATTAAAATTAGCAAAAGGTTATTTCGGTTCCAAAAGTGTTCTTTATAAAACAGCTCATGAACAGGTTATGCGTTCTTTGCAATATGCTTATAGAGACAGAAGACAAAAAAAGAGAAATTTAAGGAAATTATGGATAACAAGAATTAGTGCAGGCTGTTTAAATAATGATATTCGTTATTCTCAATTTATGCATGGACTTTTATTATCTAAAATAGAAATCAATCGTAAAATGTTAGCTGATATGGTTCATAATGAACCTCAAATGTTTTCGAATTATGTTGATTTATCTAAAAAAGCTTTAGAAAATAAAAAAAATATTAAAAAAATAGAATTGCACAAACAAGAAGAATTAAAAAAAATAGAATTGAACAAACAAGAAGAAAAAAATAAACAAGAAGAATTAAAAAAAATAGAATTGAACAAACAAGAAGAAAAAAATAAACAAGAAGAATTAAAAAAAATAGAATTACGCAAACAAGAAGAAAAAAATAAACAAGAAGAATTAAAAAAAATAGAATTGCACAAACAAGAAGAAAAAAATAAACAAGAAGAATTAAAAAAAATAGAATTGCACAAACAAGAAGAAAAAAATAAACAAGAAGAATTAAAAAAAATAGAATTGAACAAACAAGAAGAATTGAAAGAAACTAAATCTGAAAATGAAAAAAATATCAATCAAGAAAAACAAGAAAAAGAATTAGATTTGAATAGTAAATTATTACCTGAATTAAGAACATTAGCAAAAAAATACAAAATTCAAAATGTTTCTAAATTAAAAAAAGTAGATTTAATTAATCTGTTAGAAGAAAAAAATAAACAAGAGTAATTGAAAGAAACTAAATCTGAAAATGAAAAAAATATAAATCAAAAAAACAAAAAAGAATTAGATTTGAATAGTAAATTATTACCTGAATTAAGAACATTAGCAAAAAAAATACAAAATTAAAAATGTTTCTAAATTAAAAAAGTAGATTTAATTAATCTATTGTAAAATATAATTAATAAAAAAAATTTTAAGGAGCATAAATATAACGAATGATAAAAGAAGAAGTTCAAAAAAAAGAAATTTTTTCAAATTTAGCAAAAAGTGTATTTTTTTTAATAATTGCTATTGCGTTTTGGTTACATAAGAATTTTATAATTACAGTTAGTAACCATAAAATTCATATTGATAAAATTTTGTTAAGTATTTTAATCAGTTTTATAAATTATTTATTAGTTTTTCGTAGTTTCAAAAAAAACAAAGGTTTTATTAAGTTTTTATTTTTAATTGAATCTGTTATATTTATTTTAGTTTCTTTAGGACTTATGTTTCATTTTCTTATAGAACAAGAATCTTTAAAAAAACTTTCAGAATTGCATTTTTTATTTTATTATATTTTAATAATTCATAGTATTATTGAATTATATATTGGTTTTAAATTAAGTGATAAAAAAGATATCTTCGCTTCTTTAAAATTTGTCATATATATAACAATATTAAGTACAAGTTTTTTTCTTATGGGTTGGGGATTCGATATACAAAAGTATATTATGAATACATTATCTATTGTATTTGCATTAGTTTTTTTATATTATTTATATTTAACATCGAAAAAAATTAGTATGTTTAATAATAATAAAGAAAAAAGTATTATTAAAACAGAAGAATAATTTAAAATTTTAAAAAGGAAATTCAGTTTATAATGTCTGATTTATTAAAAAACTTAAAAGATTTAACTATGTTAAATGGTATATCTGGCCAAGAAAAAAAAGTTAACAATTATATTAAAGAAAATATTCAAGGAATAGTTGACAAAATTGAAAATGATAATTTAGGAACTTTAATTGCTTATAAAGGTACTAAAGGACCTAAAATTATGTTAGCTGGTCATGTAGATGAAATCGGTTTAATGGTGACTGAAATAACTAAAGAAGGATTTGTTAAATTTCAACCTATAGGGGGTTGGTTAACTAGTGTTATGTTAGCTCAAAAATGGGATATTAACACTGATAAAGGGGTTGTAAAAGCAATCACTGGTGCAAGACCTCCTCATGTATTATCTTATGCAGACAGATGTAAAAATCCTGATATGAAAAATTTATTTTTAGATCTTGGTGTTTATAATAAAGAAGAAGTAGAACGTTTAGGCGTTAAAATTGGAGATATGGTTACTCCTCACGGTGATTTCGAAGTTTTAGCTAATGAAGATTTTATAGTTGCTAAAGCTCTTGACAATCGTGTAGGCGCTTTAGTAGTTATGAAAGTAATTGAAGCTTTAAAAAATAATCCTAACCAATGCGTAGGTGCTTTCACGGTTCAAGAAGAAGTAGGTTTAAGAGGAGCTCAAACGAGTACAAATAAAATTAAACCTGTTATAGCTGTTGCTGTTGATACTGGCATTGCCGATGATGTTCCAGGCGATGTTAATACTAGTGCTCAAGTTTTAGGGAAAGGTCCGCAAATTAGTTGTTATGATGGAGGTTTAATTCCTCACAAAGCTTTAAGAGAATTAATCATCAAAATAGCTCGTGATAATAATATTCCTTTTCAAGAGCCTAAACCGACAGGTGGGGAAACTGATGGTTCAGCAATACACTTAAGAAACGAAGGTGCTGCTACTATTGTTATTGGTGTTCCGACTCGTTATCTTCATTCTCATACTTCTGTTGTTAATAAAAAAGATATCCAAAGCACAATTCAACTTTTAGTTTTATTAGTTCAACAATTAGACGATAAAAAAGTTCAAGAAATTTTATTTAATTAATAATAATTTCAATTAATAAAAATAGAATATAATTATTAAAAAAGATTTATTTTATTTTTATAACTATTTTTTAAACAAATCAAAGAGGTTTTATTTTTATGAAAAGAACATATCAACCTAGTAAAATAAAAAGAATTAGGACGCATGGTTTCAGAACTAGAATGTCTACTTCTGAAGGACGTCGTGTACTTTCTAACAGAAGAAGAAAAGGTCGTATTAAATTAACTGTTTAATAATTCGAATATTTTAAAAGATTATATTCATTTTTGTAATTTTTAAATTAATACAAAATTAATAAAATTTTTAAAGAACGTAATAAATTATAGTTCATTATATTTTCGAAATAGTAAATTTATTTTTTGTATATTTTTATTAGATTATAAACTATAATAATACGTTTTTTTATTTTTATTTATTCGAAATTTTTAAAAATACAATTAAATTTAAATATTTTCTTTTTAAAATAAGTTTTGATAAAATTTAAGGAATTATATATATAAATTTTTAGATATGAAAAAAAAATTTATTTTAAAAAAAAAAAAAGAAATAGATTTGATTTTTAAATTTAAAAAAAATGTAAAAAATTATTTTTTTATATTATATTACATTAAAAATGAAAATTTAGAAAATTTTAAATTTGCTTTAAGTATTAACAAAAAATATGGGAAAGCATATGAAAGAAATTTAATAAAAAGACGTTTAAGAATGATTATCCATAATAATATGCATTTGATAGATAAACATATGTCTTTTGTTCTTGTTATTAAAT
This sequence comes from Candidatus Phytoplasma sp. AldY-WA1, assembly GCF_020312115.2. Taxonomy (NCBI): domain Bacteria; kingdom Bacillati; phylum Mycoplasmatota; class Mollicutes; order Acholeplasmatales; family Acholeplasmataceae; genus Candidatus Phytoplasma; species Candidatus Phytoplasma sp. AldY-WA1. The sequence continues at coordinate 3,254 of NZ_JAHRHX020000011.1, read as the reverse complement.
TTACAGCCAAAGAGTTAAATTTTTATAATTTAGAAAAAAAATTTTTAATTTTATTAAAAAAGTCCTCTTTGAATTAATACAAAGCAAGGTAGTTGATTGTGAATAATATTCAAAATAAAAAAATGAAATTATTTCAAAATTTTTTTATTGTTTTAATTTTATCTTTAATTTTACTTTATGTTATAAGAAGTTTCGGTCCTAAACAAATTGATTATAAAAAATTACAAGATAAAGATATTAAAATTATTTTTAATAAAAGTAAATGTGAATCTATTACAGAATTCAAAGAAAAAATAAAATCAGATAACAACCTAGATTGTGTTTTTAAAGATAAATATATTAGTATATTTTTTTTTGATTTCGATAAAAAATCTAAAAATATTATTTTAGAAAAATTGGAACAAACACCTTCGAAAAATTTAGAAGAAGTAATAAAAAGAGTAAAATACGAAATTGAACAAGAATTAGAAAAAAAAGATGTTTTTTATTTTACAGAAAATTTGTCATCTAAAGAAGAAAAATCTCAAATTCAAGATTTTTTAACTATTAAAACAGGAACGAATTTGAATTATTTTCGTAAAAAATATGAAAATTTAAATAATTCAAAATCAAAATTAAAAATTGGAAAAATAGAAGATGATAAAATTAAAATTAAAGAAAATTATTCAGTAAAAATTTCTAAAGATAAAGAAACTATTGAAGAAGAAAATTCTTATTATAATGACATAATTAAAACAAAAATAAATAAAGATAATAAAGATATAAATTCTTTTGATTTAGAATATAGCTCAGAAGATGGCAAAAAATGTGTAAAAATTTATGTAGATGATACAGGTAATTTACCTATCCAATGGCCTAATAAAATAGAATGGTACTTTTTTTTAGGTTGGGGTTATATCTGGAATGTTTTAGTTGTTTTTGTTGGTTATTTTTTATATTTTTTATCGTTTATGTTTATTGGAGAAGGATGGTTTTTTGGAAATTTAGGATTAGGTATTGTTTTAACAACTTTATTAATAAGAACTTTATCATGGCCTATTTATACAAAATCTAGTACTTTCAGTATGAATATGAGTTTAGCTCAACCAGAAATTAATAAAATACAAGAAAAATACGCTTTAAAAAAAGATAAAGAATCTATGCAGAAAATGCAGATGGAAATTTTGAAAGTATATCAAAAACATAATTTTAGCATTTTTAGTATTTTTATATCTTTTTTACAAATGCCTATTTTGATAGCAATGTTTCGTACTTTAAATCGTTTTCGTAATCCTGGTGGTATTTTCCCTGTTATTGAAAGTAAAACTTTATTTTTAGGATGTATAAATTTAGGTCAAGAAACCAATAATAATATTTGGTTAAATGTGGCGAAAATTGTTTTATCTTTAATAGTCGGAATTAGTATGTATGTTTTAAATAAAATTAATTTACAAAAACCTTCTTATTTAAAAAAAAATGTTCAAATTTTAAACAATGAACAAAAAATGAAACAAAAAAATCAAGAAATGACTATGAAAATAGTTAATTATGTCATGATTATTTTTATGGTTATAAATGCTTTTAATGATTCAGCTTTATCTTTATATTGGATAACTGGAAATCTTTATACTATTTTACAAATAAAAATAAATCGTAAAAAGATGGAAAAAAAATATAATATATTAAAAAATAAAAGTTTTTGATAAAATTTTAATTTTTTGATAATAATTTATTTAATTTAAGCAAATTTCGAATATTTTGAAATTGAATATAAGAATAAAAATCAAATTGTTTTCAAAAATATTTTGAAATAAAACAGTTTGATTTTTATTTTTTTAGATTTTTTTATAATAAATTAAGTTTAAAAAATGAAAGGTTTTTATTATATAACTATTTATTATTATGATTAATGCAAAGAAGAAAATAAAAATTTTTGGTTTATATCCTATTATATTTTTAATATTATTTTTTATTCTTATTTGTAATATTTATTATATTCAATCTTTTCCTGATGAAGAAAGACAAGCTATAACTGAACAATTATGGAATTCTTTTTTAACTTCTTTGTTTTTTATAATGATATTTGGAATTGGTTTGAATTTTATCGGTAACAAAATCCCTTTTTTTAATAAATTAGGTTTAGGTTTTTTACTTTGTATTTTGATTCCTTCTTTTTTAGTATATAAAAAGATTATATGTAAAGAAATACATGACAAATTAAAGTTTTTTATTTTTAAAAAAGAAGGAATTAATTTTGCTAAAATTTTTATTGTTGTTGTTGTAACAGGCAGTATTCTAAATATAGAACGTAATTTATTAAAAAGAGTGATTATAAAATTCATCCCTTTATCTTTGTTAACTATTTTAATTTCTTTTCTTACGACAGGGTTTTTAGGTTATCTATTAAGTTATAAACCTGATAGTTCGATAACAAAATCTCGTGGTCCTTTTATAGATTCTATTTTGTTTATTTCTATTCCTTTGACTAATGGAGGAACTAATTTAGGTATTAATAGTTTAGCAGAACACCCTTATAAAGAATGTGTTGGTATAGAAAAAAATAAACTTAAAAGTATTTTTTTAGCTCCTCTTATTTTAGCTAGATGTTTAAGTATTTTTTTAGCTGGTTCACTATATTTAGTTTTTAATAAAACTAAATATAGTGGTAAAGGTAATTTAGAAAAACAAAAAAAAAATAATATAGTAAAGAATATTTCTAAAGATGTTTTAGATTATAAAAATATTGGTATTGGGTTATTAATTATTTTAGGAATGTATTCTTTATGTAATATGATTAACCAAATATTATCTTTTAAAGATAAAACATTTGGTTTAGATACTATGGTATATATTATTTTTGTATCTTTAATAATAAAAGTGTTTAATTTTATTCCTGATGAATATCAAAAATATGTAGTACAAACTGGAAAATTTATGAGCATTAATTTTACAGCCCCAGCGTTAGTCGCTTTAGGTTTAGATACTGATTTTCAGATTTTATTATCAGGTATAACCAATTATCGCATTATATTTATGGTTTTCGTTTCTTTAATAACTGCTATTACCGTTTCATTTTATTTAGCTTTATTATTTAATTTTAATCCTTTAGAATCTTCTTTAATATTAGGAATTTCTTCTCATAGTATTGGAAGTACTGGAAATGTCGGAGTTATGTCTATTAGTAATAGAATGTATTTATTACCTTTTGCAATAATAATTACTAGAATTACAGGAATTTTTATTTTTATTTTTTCTTCTTTTTATTTTACATAAAA
>NZ_JAHRHX020000042.1:0-4926 GCF_020312115.2 Candidatus Phytoplasma sp. AldY-WA1 | reverse complement strand
TTACCAGTGGGTTTCATGCCAGGGAAAAAATTATATTCTCTAATTGTATTACCTTCTTTATCTTTATAAGTTAAATAAGGTTTAAAGAAAAAATTAAATTTTTCTTTAATTGGTTTAGGCGGTGGTGATGGAATAGGTTTTGGATCTGGTGGTAATATAACAGGTCCAGGACACCATGGTATATCTGGTTTATCAGGTGGAGCAGGTATAACTGGAGTTTCAGGTGGAACTGGTTTAACTGGTGGCACTGGTATAACAGGTCCAGCTCCTCCACATCCTGGTACTGGTCCAACAGGTATAACAGGTCCAGCTCCTCCACATCCTGGTACTGGATTAACAGGTTTAACTGGTCCAACAGGTATATCTGGTATCTCTGGTATAACAGGTTTTATTGGTCCAGGACATCTAATTGGTTCAGGTGGTATAACAGGTTTAACTGGTCCAACAGGTATCTCTGGTTTATCAGGTATAACAGGTTTAACAGGCTCAACTGGTTCAACTGATTTTAGTTCTGGAAATCCTTCATATAAATCAGTTTTTAAATCTTTATTTTCTTCTTTTACATCATCATTATATTTTTTAATTGTTTTATTAGTTTTAGGTTCTTCACCTTTTAAAGGAGGTTTATATTCTCTACTAATAATTATCAAAAAAATAAATAATAATGCTAAAATGATAAAAAAATAAATAAAAAAATTATTTTGTTTTTCATTATTAATATTATCGTTATTCATATTTAAAATACTTTCTTTTTTTAAAAAATTGTTTCTTCTCTAAAAGATTTCTGTAATTGAAATGTATAAATTTTGTTAATTTTATCTTCTTTATTCAATTATCATCTATTCCTTTTAAAAATTTTTCTTTGATATTCAATTTTCAGTATAAAGAGTAATATATTGTTTTTTTGGATTAAAGTGAAGGTAATAAGTAGCTTGTTCTTCCTTCTTCCCATCTTTTGTTTTGTTGTAAAGGACATTTAACTTCATTAACATAAAAATCTTTGTCTTCTTCTAATAAATATTTAGGGCCTGTGTAGTTCATTTTGATAGTTTTATCCATTGTTTCAACAAAACTATCATTAAATACAGAAAATACAGGTCCTCTATAGTTATTACTCAAAGTATCTATACTAAATTGTGAACCACTAAAATAATCTACTTCACTACCCCCATGACCTTTATAAGGAGGCATGTTATTTGTATAATACCAATTATTAAAAGGTTCTTTAATAAAAGGAGCTAAATCTTTAGGAATTTTATCTTTGTGTTGACACTGATCGAAACCATTGAAACCGAAAAATTTATATGTTTTTTCAATTAATGGTTCTGATATTTCTCCGATATTATTCAACATCCATTTTCCGTTTTCATTTAAAAAAGGTTTATCTTTTTCAGTTAATTTATATTTAGTATCATATTCTCCTCTTTTATAATAATATTCATATTTTGTTTCTATTTGAGGAGTAGGAACAGGTTGACTTTCTTTTTTAACTTCTAATTTATTATTAAAATGCATTAAAAGCGCATTAAATGATATAACAATAATACCAATAAATAAATAAGAAATAATTTTTCCTTTAGGAATGGTTTTTTTAATTTGATTTTGATTTAATTTTTTTTCTCGAAGAATAATTAAATAAGGTCCTAAAATAAATAATAAAAGAGTTAAAACTACTAAAATAATGATTTGAATAGTTGAAAACATAATAAAATTCTCCTTTTTGAAAATTAATTATTAAGATTAGATAATATTTTTTATTTTATCATAATTATTTTTAATTAAAACCAACTTTTTATTGTATCCCAATGACTATAGATTGACATTCCTGCTCCTACAATTGCTCCTGCTGCTGTTCCAATTCCCGGACAAATCATAGTACCTATTGCTACTCCTGTCATCGTACTACCATGAACACCACTGACTACTTTTATGTTGTCCTTAGTTGTTTCCCATGAGCTTTTCGCAGTTTTTAATGTAGTGTGGTTTTGTTCTAATATTTTTATTTTTTCTTCGAAACCTTTTATTTTTTTATTTAATTCAGTCTTAGTCTTCTCATGAGCTGTCTTTTCGTCTTCTAATTGTTGTCTTAATTCCTTAATTTTTAATAATAACTCTTGATTTTCACCACTTAAAGCTTCATTGGCTTCTTCTAGTCCTTTAATTATTCCTTCTAATTGTTGAATATGTTTACCTTGTTCTGTATATAATTCAATTTGTCTTTCAATTTCAGCATTTAAACGTGTTATTTCTGCGGCTTGTTCTTGAACTATTTTCTCTAATTTAGCTATTTCTTCATTTTTTGTTTTAATAATATCTTTTAATTTTTTTTCGTTTTCTTCTAAAGTTGTGATTTTTGTTTGTAATTCTTTAATTTTTTCTTGTTTATCGTTTAACGTTTTAATTAAATTATTATTAGTTTGATTAGTTTTTTTTAATTCTTCTTGTATTTGAGCTATCTCTGCTTCTAGTTGAGCGTTTATTGTTTTAGTTGATTCTAATTCAATTATTACGTTTTTTAAATCATGATTATATTTAGCTTTTAAATTTTCATTTTCTTGTGTTAAAGTTTGAATTTCTTCTTTAAAACCTTTTTCTTTAAAAGTTAATTCATCCATTTCTTTTTTTAAATCTTTGATATGTTTTTCTTTTTTTTGAACTTCTATTTCTAAAGTTTCATCAGGAGTAGTTTGTTCGATTAACTCTTTCATTTCTTGTTGAGTTTGATTTAATTCTTGTTCTAATTTTGTTGTTTGATTTGAAATATCTAGTAATTCTTTTGTTTTATCCTTTAAACGAAGAAGACTATTTTCATTTAATTCTTGTGGAGGAGGAGTTAAACAAACGTCATGACTAAATTTCATTTCTATTTTGTTTAAATTTTCGAACATAGTGTTTACTAAACATTTTATATATTTTTTTGTATTATTGTCGTTTAAATCACATTGAAAAATATCGCCTCCATTGATATTGTTGTTTAAATCCAATTGAAAAACATTGTCTGCAAAGAATTTGAATTTTATATAATAAACATCTTTTCCATTAATTTGTGTTTTTTCAGCTTCAAATATTTTTGTATTTTTAACTGCATCATTACTAATGTCATACGATTTCATTTCTACTTGAAATGGTTGAGGAGCGTAATATACTGCTAAATCATTACATTTTTGGTCGTTTGTTGCAATTGGATATAAATTAGAGTATGTAGATAATGTTATTTTATCTTTTTGAATTTGACATTGATTTAACCAATCTTGATAAGTTTTAGTTAAAGTATTAATTTCTTGTTCTAAAGAAGCTTTTTGTGTTTGTAATTTACCTAATTCTAGATGGAATTTATTTAATTGTTCTTGTTTAGCGGTTAAATAAATTTTTGATTGCTCGGTTTTTTCATTGTTAGCTTTTATTTTTTGTTTTAATTCTTCTGCTTCTTTTTCTAATTCAGCTACTTGAGTTTGATAATGTTCGATTTGTTTTTTAATTTCTATTAAAGTTTTTTCATGTTGATCTCTTAAATTTTGCGTTTCTTCTTTTTTAATATTCAATTCTTTTTGTAATTGGTTATTATTTTCTTCTAAATTTGAGATATGTTCGTTTTTTAACAATAATTGTTTATCGAAATGAATTTGTTTTTGGTTAATATCTGTTTTTAAAGTTTCAATTTCTTCTGTTAAAGTGTTTTTTGTTTCAGAAGATATATTTTTAGTTTCTAATAATTCTTTTTCTTTGTTTTTTAACAATTCTTCTTTAATATGAATTTCTTTTTGTAGAGCTTCTAAATTTTCTTCTTTCAATTTTAATTGATTAGTTAATTCTTGGATTTGTTCTTGTTTTCCTTTAATTTCTTTGTTTTTATTTTCAATTATAGTTTCTTGAGAAGTTAATTTAGTTTTAATTTGGTTTATTTCTTCTGTTAAAGTTTCTTTTTCTAATAACAATTCTTCTTTAACATGAATTTCTTTTTGTAGAGCTTCTAAATTTTCTTTTTGCTCTTGTAATTGATTAGTTAATTCTTGGATTTGTTCTTGTTTGCCTTTAATTTCTTGGTCTTTATTTTCAATTGTAGTTTCTTGAGAAGTTAATTTAGTTTTATTTTCATTTATGGTTGCTTTTAAAGTTTTAATTTCTTCTGTTAAAGTGTTTTTTGTTTCCAAAGGTATATTTTGATTTTCTAATAATTCTTTTTCTTTGTTTTTTAACAATTCTTCTTTAACATTAATTTCTTTTTGTAGAGCTTCTAAATTTTCTTTTTTCTCTTGTAATTGATTAGTTAATTCTTGGATTTGTTTTTGTTTTCCTTGAATTTCTTCGTCTTTATTTACAATTGTAGTTTCTTGAGAATTTAAATTAGTTTTAATTTGGTTTATTTCTTCTGTTAAAGTTTCTTTTTCTTCTGGTTTATTCTTAATTAATGCTTCTTTTGCTTGTAATAGTTTTGTTAAATTTTCTTTTTCTTGTTTTAAGTTCATTAGTTCTAATTCTTGAACTTGAAGATTAATTTCTAAAAATTTTTGTTCTTCTAATAATTTTTTATTTTTTAAGGTTTCTTCTTCTATTAAATTTTGATTTGTTGGGTTTTGTTTATAAATTGGTTCTCCTTTCTTTAATTTTGATTCAACTTTTTTATTGGATCAGTTTGTTTCTCTTTTTCTTTATCTTCATTATGTTCTATGACTACGACATCCTGTTTAGGAGGTTGATTTGGAGGAACAGTTTCATCAGTAAAAAGCATTAAACTACCCATAATAAGTGTTCCTGCAAGAACTATAGCACCTAAAGCAGGACCAATGATTGGAATAAACAAACAAGCAATAGCTATAGCTAAACCAATTAAAATAGGAACGATGATGCTACCTGTTTTCGCTACCCATTCAGGACAATTCCATTCTTTAAAACGATTGTAGAAACAATTTTTGATATCGTGAGCTT
>NZ_JAHRHX020000090.1:0-1821 GCF_020312115.2 Candidatus Phytoplasma sp. AldY-WA1 | reverse complement strand
GAATGATATTAATGGAACACACCCTTTTCATAATTTTAATTTCCTTTTTTTGTTTTTATTGTTTTTGTGAATTGCTTAACATTGTTTTTTATATGTTTTTTAATAAAAAAGCACTGTCATTTAACAGTGCTTCGAAAAGTTCATTTTTTTATTTTTATATATAATATATTTGACACCTTCATTAAGGTGTTTTTATTTTTTTTGAAGGTGTTAAAAACACAATCAAAGGAGGAAAAATAGTATGTTCACAACAACACAAATAATAATTTTATTTTTAGATTGTTTTAATTCTTTTTTAATTTGCTTTAATTCTTTATTGAATTTTCAAATACAAAAAATAAAAGAAACACCAATTATAATAATTGTTATCAAATAAAAAAACCTGTCTTAACCAGGTTTTTTTATTTTTTTTATAAAACACAACCAAAATTTGGTAATATATTCACAACAATATAGACCAGTTGAAAAAATAGTATTTCAAGATCGAGAAATTATTAAAGAAATAGAGAAACCTATTTATATCGATAAAATCGTATATCAAGATAGACAAGTCCTGTACCCACAACAGAGTACATATATAATAGTAACATAAAAAGAAATTGTTTGTTATTATTTATGATTAAAATTGGTTTTTAATGTCTTAGTGTTATTTTTTTTATTTTTTGTTTATTTTTATTTTTGTTGTGTGTGGTTATTCGTTTTCTTCTTCTTTTTTTGAGTCGCGTAATCCTTTTATATAACCTAATGTACAACCTAAAAATATAGCTATTATAAATGTAATAACTAAAATACATTTCAATGTCATTGTCATTTTTTTTCGTTCCTTTCTTTTTTATGTTTTTTTTAATTTTGGTCTTTTAAATGACGTAATTCGCTAATTAAAGTTATAATTTGTAACATTACACTATGAATATTGTGAATGTAATCATACATTGTTTCAATGTCATCGCGAATATCATTTAAATCAAATAAAACATCTTCTGCAGTGTCTTCGTCGTAGTCATCGCGGTCAATTTCAAATAATTCTGAAGAATTACAAAATTCTTTTAAGAAAGTTTTTAATTTTAATATGTTATCGATAGTACTTATTTTATTGCTAAAATCGAAATTTTCTTCAAAATGTGTTGCTAAATAATCTGCGTTTGCATCAGCTTTAATAAAAAATCCATCCATTAAATCGATGACTTTTCCAATTCGGTCTGATATTATTTCAAGATTTCTAACAATAATATTATGTTTAGATAAAGCAATTTTTTTAATTTTTCATTTTTAGTTTCGATTATAAGTGGTTTGTTATAAGTGTGATATAAAAATTTATCAAATCGTTTTAAATTACTTTCATAACTTAATCCACTTGTAAATACTTCGTTTCCTTCAAAAAGAGATAATAATTTATCTAATTCATTAAAGTTTTTAATGACTACGCAGAACAGTAAATATTCGAAAAGGAATAGTATATATTGAATTTTCAAATGAAAATATCCTTATTGATATATACAATGAAGATAAAAATATAATTATTTTAAATGGTTTTTTGTTAAGTAAAATATTAAATGAGTATAATTTCCGAATTTATCTTTTATACTTTAATATGAAAAGCAATTTAAATTTACAACAAAGAGTATTATATTTAAATAAAAAAGAATTAAAAACAATAGATTTAGATTTTCGAATATTTGTTAATAAACTACCCATTATGATTCAATCAAGAAATTATTATTTATCAATATAAATATAACAACAAATACTGATTTTATCGATTGTTCTTATTTTGATGATTGATTAAATATTTAGTTCTCGCCATTTATTATTATAATATTG
>NZ_JAHRHX020000089.1:0-1840 GCF_020312115.2 Candidatus Phytoplasma sp. AldY-WA1 | reverse complement strand
TGTATCAGATGTATTAGATAAATATATCCTGCGCACTGTTATAAATTTTTGTAAATAAATTCATTTTTAATACCTAAAAGACTAGTTAAATCAAACTAGTCTTTTTTTGTTTTTAGTAAAAAGGGGTTTTAAAAATATGCATAATTAAAAAAATTTACATTTTTTTATAACAAAGCAGATTTTCATTTTGAAGAAGCGAAAACTTTTAATTTAATGATTTTAACTATATCTTCTCTGATCTTTACTGTTTCTATTTTAACGAATATTAAAAAAATTCATCTTCAAAACAAGATGTCTCGTTCCGAATAAATATCTTAATTTATGTCTTTTTCTAAAGATTTTTAAAAACAAAATAAAGATTATTTTTTACACCTAAAACAAGTTCTTTTCCGTCGGGACTTGTTTTTTTTTTTTTTTGTGTATAATAATCTTAATAATTTGAAAAATTAAATTATTAAAAATTAATTCCAAAATTAAGAAAGGTTAAAAAAGAAATGAATTGTAAAGAATTTATTCGGAAACATAAGAAAATAATAACTTTAGTAGCGATAGGGTTGTTAGGGATTTTGCTAATAGTAGGAATTAAATATTTAATTAAACATTTAAAGGATAATAAGTTTGAAAGTCCGTCCACAGTTGAAAGTCCGTCCACAGTTGAAAGTCCGTCCACAGTTGAAAGTCCGTCCACAAGTGTGAACTCAAGCACAACTTTAAATATTTTAAACGAAAAAGTTCCAGATAATGGTTTTTTAATTTTTTTAAAATTTTTTGACCAATATGAAAAACATAAAAACGCTTTAACTAAAAACATAAATTTCCGCAAAAGCATTTATCACTCTTTAAATAGAAAAGATTTAGAACAAACAAATGATAATTTCAAATTATCATCATCTCCAGTGTTATTTACCAAAGGTTTTTTCAACCATAATGAATCTTTTTTTCCTAAAAAAAATTTCCCTTTTAATGAAGAAGATGCTGAAGCATATAAAGACGATAAATTAGAAAATGACGGTTTTGATGAAGAAAAAGCTCTAAACTTATTACAACAAGCTTGGAATGATTTAACTCCTGAACAAAAACAAGATAATTATAAATTAAATTTATTTATTCAAGAAGATATTAAAAAAAAATGTTCAACAAATATACAAAATTTAACTGATTCAATTTTAAAACAAATAAACAAATTATTCACTACTTTTATTAACAAAAATCATTTACCAGAAAATAAAATCAAAATTCAAATAGTTGATCAAAAGGAAAATAAAACAGATCCCTCACAAAATATGAATATGAGTTTGGATATAATACTATTGAGTTTTTATATAATGAATAAATTCAATTTTTTAAATATGAATCCGAATATTTATATCAATGAATTTTTAAACATTGGTATAATAGAAAAACAAATAACTTTAAACTTTTCCCCTTTAAAAATATATTTAGATGAAATGAAGCAACAAGGTCATGAAATTGATACCCGATTTTTTCAGGGAAGAAAGAAAGCTTATCCAGGAGTTAATCCGGAAAAAGGTCTTTTCATTTCTTCTTATAAAGATTTTTTAAAATTTTACAATGATGTTATTGTAAAATTATTGCCTTTAAGAAGTAATAACACTCAAGAACAACAACTCATACAACAAACACATGAAGAAATCTTTAAAAAAGTATTTGCTTTAGTCAAAGATTATCGATTTAATATTCCATTAGTCAATTATATAGCCACAAATTAAAGAAAGGGATTATCAGGATAAATTGATATGCAACTCATGAAGAAATTAAAACAAAAAATTAGTGTTAAAAACATTATTATTATGTTAATTATTTTTTATTTTTTAGCTAC
>NZ_JAHRHX020000010.1:0-25682 GCF_020312115.2 Candidatus Phytoplasma sp. AldY-WA1 | reverse complement strand
ATACCCAATTTTTTTCAGGCTTGGAATCAGAAACAGGATCTCAATATGATAAAGCTTATCCAGGAGTTAATCCGGAAACAGGTCTTTTCACTTCTACTCATAAAGAATTTTTAGATTTTTACGATGATGTTATTTTAAAATTATTGCCAAAAGGAAGTAATAACACTCAAGAACAACAACTCATACAACAAACATATGAAGAAATCTTTAAAAAAGTATTAGCTTTAATCAAAGATTATCGATTTCATATTCCATTAGTCAATTATATAACCATAAATTAAAGAAAGGGATTATCAGGATAAATTGATATGCAACTCATGAAGAAATTAAAACAAAAAATTAGTATTAAAAACATCATTATTATGTTAATTATTTTTTATTTTTTAGCTACTGTATCAGATGTATTAGATAAATATATCCTGAACCCAAAAAGATCGAAAAATATTTATAAATTTAAAAAATATTATTTATTTAACATCATTATTAATTACGATATTAAAGGCACGATAGATCAGTTTTTAAGACCTATTTCCACTTTGTTATTTTTAGGTTATTGGGGAGAAAATTTTTTAAAAAATGATGGTTTATCTTCTAAAAAAATTTCTTCTTCTCAAAGAAGTTCATTCACTTTTAAAGATGTTGCTGGCAACGAAGAAGAAAAAGAAGAAATGAAAGAATTAATTGATTTTTTAAAAAATCCTAAAAAATACCAAGATATAGGGGCTTCAATTCCGAAAGGAGTTTTATTAGAAGGACCTCCAGGAACTGGTAAAACTTTATTAGCGAAAGCAGTTGCTGGAGAGGCAAATGTTCCTTTTTATTCAATATCTGGTTCTGAGTTTGTAGAAAAGTATGTCGGAGTCGGCGCTTCAAGAATAAGATCATTATTCAAAGATGCTAAATATAATTCTCCCTGTGTAATTTTTATTGATGAAATAGATGTTTTAGGTGGTAAAAGAGGTGGCGGGAATAGTAGCGGTTCTCGGGAAAACGACCAAACTCTTAACCAATTATTAACCGAAATGGATGGTTTTCATAAATCTAAAGGATTAATCGTTATCGGCGCTACTAACCGAAAAGATATATTAGATTCCGCTTTGCTTCGTCCTGGAAGATTTGATCGTCAATTTACTGTTGATTTGCCTGATGTTAAAGCTAGAGAAGCTATTTTAAAGGTACATGCGAAAAATAAAAAATTAGATAAAAAAGTTGATTTTTCTCAAATCGCTCAACAAACGCCTGGCATGAGCGGTGCTCAATTAGCTGCTGTTTTAAATGAAGCTTCTATCTTAACAGTTAGAAATGATAAAAAAACAATAACAAATGAAGAATTATATGAAGCTATTGATCGAGTTTTAATGGGTCCAGCTAAAAAATCACGTAAATATAATGATGAAGAAAAACGTATGGTAGCTTATCATGAAGCGGGACACGCTGTTATTGGTCTAAAATTAAAACACGCTCAAAAAGTACAAAAAATAACTATTATTCCAAGAGGAAACGCTGGTGGTTATAATTTAATGATGCCGGAAAAAGAAACTTTCTTTTCTTCTAAAAAAAGAATGTTAGCTAATATTATCTCTTATTTAGGCGGTAGAGCAGCTGAAGAATTAATGTTTGATGATATTTCTAATGGGGCTTACGGTGATTTCAAATCAGCAACTAAAATAGCGAACCAAATGGTGACCAAATTAGGAATGTCTGATTTAGGACCGATGCAGAATGATAATAATTCTTTTGTACGTAATGAAATAGTAGAAAAAGAAATTAAAAAAATTATCGATGAATGTATGGAAGAAACAAGAAAAATAATTAAAGAAAATAAAACTTTATTAGAACAAATAGCAAATCTTTTATTAGAAAAAGAAATTATTAATAAAGAAGAAATAGAAAAGTTGATTTAAGAATATAAATTAAAAAAAGAATCTAATACGATTCTTTTTTTAATTTATAATATTTATTTTTTAATACAACCAGTTTTTTTAGCTGCTTTAGCAACTGATAAAGAAATTTCTTTAAATACTGATTTATTAAAAAATTTGGTAAAATGTTATTCTCATTTAAATCTTCTATTTTTATAATATTTTTTAAAGCATAAATAACTGCTTTTTTCATTTCTTCGTTAATTTTAGTAGCTTTAACATTTAAAACGCCTCTAAAAATTCCTGGGAAAGAAAGACAATTATTTATTTGATTAGGAAAATCAGAACGGCCCATAGCAATCACTTTAACTCCACCCTTTTCGGCTTCATCTGGCATAATTTAAGGGATAGGATTTGCTAAATATTACTTCTTTTGATTTTAATTACACTATATCCGTTAACTATAAAATAAAGTATTGCCCAATTAAAAATAAATTATAATTTTAAATATTATATTCATACCTAACTATTTCTAAAAATAAATCATTATGTTTAATTTATAACAAAAATTCATAATAAAAAATTACTTACTAATTAATTTTAATATAACCAAAAAATTATAATTGTAATAAAAAACAAAAATATTAAATTAATTTGTAAAGTTTTTAACCTTTAAATATAACATTTATATCATTTACATTATCTTTAACAAAAATTATTTTTGTTAATTTGAAAAGATATGAAATCAGATACTTAATTTAAGTCTTAAAGAACCATTTTATAACTAAAATTTGTTTAAAAAGGAAAAGCGCAATAAAGAATCTAAAGAGATTGCAAATATTTTTATCATTTAAACAATTTATTTTATTTTTCTTATTTTTTAAATTATTCTAGAATTATGATATATATAATTATATATATCATAATCATGATGTTATCATTGTTATTATATGATTTTATATGGTATAAGATGGAATATCGGAAGATTCATAAAAGTTTATTCATGTTTTTTTAAAAATTAGTATAATAAATAAATTTTAAATAAATTGTAAAGGAATATTGTTATGGTTCAATTTAATTTTAATTATAAATCAAAATATAAAATTTTTTTTATTATATTAATGATTTTTTTAGTTTTATGGACACGACAAATTTATGCTTTTAATCCTAATGATTATGAGAAAGATAAGAATCAAAAACATTTTTTTCAATGTTGGAGACATGAGGATGGTCATATTTTTGCTGATAACGCAAGAGTTTTTTATGATATTCCTGGAATTACATTGGTGCCTTGTCGAACTTATCAAGAATATGCTAATAAAAGTCAATTAGTAGGGAATGCTACTGGTATCGCTCTTAATTTTGTGCCACCCGCAAAATTATTTTGGAATGGGTTTAAAACATTAATGGCTGATAAAATATTAGATCATAAAGATGATGGAGTAGCTATGATCAATGATATAGTTAGATATTATATTTTAAACGACGAAGGAAAAGCGTTTTTCTTTTTTGAAACGAATCAATTAGACGAAATTAAACAAGTAGATATCACTTTTTGTGATTGTAATATGTCTCCTTCTTTAATTACTAGTGTAATTGAATTTTTAAATCATTTAACTGAATTTTTAGATGATCCTGATTTTGATAATTTAATAGAGAAATTAATATCAAAAGGTGAATTTTCTAACAAAGAATTAAAAGAAATGGGAATTCAACAAAGCGATATCGAAATAATATCACAATACCAAAAAATTCCTAAAACTATCAAAAACAAAATTAAAGAATATATAAAGAAAAAAATAAATCAAAAAGTAGGTCATGCTATTGCTAAAACAGCTCTAAAAACAGGAACTAAAAAAGTAGTAGGAAAAACTTGGGGTAAGGTATTATTTCCTGAAGTTTTTGAAGCTGTTGATATGGGCGAAAAAAAATATGAATCTCAAGCTCATATTAAAAATAATATTCATTTTGAAATCAAAAATAATAGTTACGAAACGACATTAGGGTTTGCAATAAATTTTCCTAATAAAAATGAATTAGAAATATATGAATTGAAAAAAACTTCTGAATGTCCTTTTATGACTAAATTAATTAATAAAGTTAATCTTTTTGATTCTACACATATGTTAATCAACTTAATTCAACCTAAACGCGGTTTAGATCCTAATAAATATTTAAATATTTATTGCGGAAAGGAAAATTAAAATAATGATTCCTTATAAAATTTATTTTTTAATATTTCACATTTTTAGTTGTTTAATCACTATATATATCATTTTAAAAACAAAATATTTAGATTTTATTATCGACCCTTCCAGTCGATTTTATAAAAGTAATTTTAAAACTTATATTAATAATAAAAAAGAATGTCAACAAAGTATACAATCAACTACAAAAAAAATTAATCAAATTTCTCAAAAACAAAAGATTATTGATGACTCTCAAATTCTTACATCATATAAAAGTGTTTTTCAGAAATTGACTTTTTTAATCTTATTGACAATCATATCTACAATTATTTCTTATTTATTTTTAAATAGTATTACTGATTTTAACAAATTAGTATGCTACTTGTTTATATTTTTCGTTATCATAGGCATTATTGGTTTTATTTATTTTATTTGTTATTGTTTATGTAATATTTATGTATTTACTAGTTTGATATTGCGTTTTTATTCTTTTTTAAATGCTATTCTTTATGGAATAATGTTAGCTTTTTTATATAGATTAGAATATTTAATATTAACATCTTCCGAAAATAAAGAATTCGCTCAAATAATTTTAAAATATTTTTTATTATTTTTTGTTTTTACTCCTTTATTATTAACTTTAATTATTATTATTTTTATCAGTTTTTTATATAAAATAAATAAAATAAAAGTAAATTCCAAATTTCATTCCTGTTTAAGAATTTTATTTATTGTTAGTATATTTAGTGGATCATATTGGATACCTGATTTATTATTACCTGAAGAAAATAAATCTTTTTGGTTTTTAATGTTTAATTTATTAGAATCTTTTTTTATTTTAATTTTATATACTTTAATTTGGGTAAATTATTTAAATCAATTAGATCGTTTTATTGAACAAAAAATACCCAAAAAATATGAATGGGTTTTAGTTTATTTTTTATTTGAAGCTTTTGTAATAGTTTTTATGGAGATTTTATTTATAATTTTAGACATTGTTAATTATTTTTTAAAAAAGAATAAATAAAAAAATATAAAATCTTGTATTATTTTTTATCGTGATATTATTCTGTTCTCGTTTTTTAAATATTTTTTTATTTAAATTGATAATTTATATTTTTTATTAAAGACTTTAAAAGATTTTGTTGCAATTCTTGCAAGATTTTATCCTTATTTAAAACCTATTTTTGAAAAAACTAGCAATAAACAAATTTTACCAATATTAAAGAGATTTGTTAACGATTTAACTCATAACAAATACAAATATGTTATCAAATATAATAAAATTGTTGATGCAATAAAACAAATCAATATCAATTTTACAAAAGCTTTCGACTTTAACAAGTTGTAAAACTGTCTAAAAATGTTAAGAAGTGCAAGTTCGACGACTTAGAAATTAATATAATATATTAATTTATTAAACATAGCTTATTAAAAAAATTAAAAAAAATGATAATATTATTAAAAATGATATAATATTTTATATACTCGGAAGACAAAGGAAATAAAGAAAAAAATATTTCTTTACAAATTGATTTATTTAAACAATTAAATACGAATGAAAACGGTAAATCTAATTTTAAGGCTACTATGAACATTTTTTATAATTCAAAAAAATATAATGAATTATTAAAAAAATTTCAAACAGAATTTGAAGAATATAAAATTAAATTAAAATCTTTAAAAGAAAGTAAGGCTAATGTCGAAGAAGCTTTAATAGAAGAATTAAATAAAGAATTAGAAATTATAATTGATAAACAATTAGAATGTCTTATTGAAAATGATTTTTTCGATGAAGAACATAAAGAATTTTTAAAAGAAACAATTGAAAATATTTAAAATTCTAATTTATTTGAATTTTTTAAGGATAATTAATTTTAAATTTAATTTTTTAAAAAAGAGAGTATTTTAAATACGAATAATAATGACATTAATAACAAAAAACAAAATAAATTTTTTCTTTTAATTCCTTATTTTTTTATTATTTTAGTATTATTATTTATTTTTTTATAATTGTTAGTAAAGCTTATGAGACTCATTTAGAAGCTGAAGAACTTAGACATAAAACAATTAAAAAAGAAGAATTTAATTTTTTCTTTAAACCTTATTTAACTTATAAAGATCATGAAGGTAATACAATTAGAGAATATAATTTTTTTCCTGGCATGAAACCTGTAGGTAGAGATCATAAAGGTAGATTAAATTATTTTTCAGTTCAAGAATTTATAGCAAATTGTAAAAAATATAATTTTAATTCATTTCCAGTTATTATGGATGAAGGTTCGGAGAATTTATTTAATATAGAATATGAAAACGGAAAAGAAAAAGAAAAACACGGTTGGAAAGTTTCAAAAGCTAATTTTAATTTAATTTTAACTAATAAATCAGATAATAGTCTTTATAACATGGCAAAATCAACAAGTAGTAATATTGATGATTATAATTTTGTAAATGCTTCATATTGTTTTTTAGATAATATAACTTTGTTAGATTTTTTAGAAAAAGCTAAAGATCGTCCTTCTGAATTTGAAAAATTTACTCATATGCGTTTTGTAAAAAAAAATTTAGAAACTGAATTTGATTTTTGTTATTTTTGGTTAAATAATTTAAAACAGGGTTTAAGTTATATAGAAAAAACGACAAAAAATTATAAAAAAATTTTTAATAATATATATGTTAAATATTTACAATATTTGAATAATGAAAATTTGTTATATGAAATAAAAGATTTTAATAATGAGGCTGGTTGCTTTCAAAATATTGAATTAAAAGAAAAAGAAATATTTTATAACAAAACTAATAAATATGAAAAAAGATATATATTAAAAAAAATTTATGATTTACTTATAAATATTAAACGACATTAATATAAGAGATAATAATATTGCTTTAAATTTTAATCCAATTTTTCAAAATTTCAATAATTTAAATAAAAACTTTGAATCTCATACTCCCGATTATACAAAACAACCAGAAGATACTTTAATTTAAAATAAAACAAAAAATATAATTGAAAATGATAGAAAATATCATTTGAAAGGGACTCGTGATAATTGAATACAAAATATTTTTTTTAATTAATTTAATTAAATATTAAATTTTTTTATTATTTAAATCTAATATATTTTTAATATAAAAACTAATTAAGTGGTGTTTAGTTTTTTTAATTACGGTAGTTTACAAAAAAATAAAAAAAAGGATTTCAAAAAAATGGCATTTGAAAGAAAAAAATATTTTGATTTGAAAAATGGAATTGATAGAGAAAAATATATTATTCATATTAAACACGTTTTAAATAAAAATAAAGCTGCAAAAGAAGATTTTATTAATGATTCAATTAGTCTTTTAAATAATGAATATATAGATATTTTTCTTTTTAGAGAAAATTTAAAAGAAAAAAAATTTTTAGGAAAATTTATAAATATTATTCTTGAAAGTTTAAATTATTTTACTTTACAAAAAATTTACGATGCTTTGATGTCATATGAAGATTTTTATGATGTTATGATACAAGATGTTACGGTAGAAGATGAATATGATACTGAAAATAAAAATGAAGTTAAAAATGAAAATGAAGTTAAAAAATATATAAATGAAGTTGACGTTTTTTAAACATGCAAACAGTCGAACTATTAAATATTCAATCAAATAAAACATTATATTTAGAAGAATTAACAATGAATAATAAAGATATTCTTTTATCTAAAAACACTCAAACAATGTTTCAATTAATTAACAAAACACAATTTGATACTTTATATGAAAAAAGATATTTTAAAAAAGAATTTTGTAATAATTTATACTTTTTCAAAAGTATTGATTATGGTATTGGTGCTTATTCTAATTGTCTACCTCTTCATCTATACCAGTTATTATCAGGCATGAAACATACAACGTTCACATAATTTAAAAAGAAAAAAAATTATGTTTATTAGATATGAATTAAGAGCTTTAGGATATGATTTCGCAGTATTTCAAAAAAATGTAAATAAATTCATTTTTAATACCGAAAAGACTAGTTAAATCAAACTAGTCTTTTTTTGCTTTTAGTGAAAAGGGGTTTTAAAAATATGCATAGTTAAAAAAATTTACATTTTTTTTATAACAAAGCACACACCAACACTTAATTTTTTTATAACATTGATAAAACGTTTATATCGTATTTTCGAAAATAAATCAAAAATATAAAAAATTAATAATTTTAAATTATAATATTAATATGTTAAAATAATATTAGTTGTTATCTAATAGTGTATACAAAATGATATAAATATAATAGGAGATTTAGTAAATTTATAGTTTATGGAAAAAAGTGATCTAGACGATTGTAATCATATAATATTTTATAATCTATTTTTTTTAAATTTAAAAAAAGAGGTTACGAAATAAAGTGATTTCGACAGTTCCCAGTGGTATTATTATTGTTTCTTTAATTTTATTAAATTCTTTTTTTTCTTCTATAGAAATAGCTTTAGTTTCTTTAAATCAAAATAAAATTGATTTAGAAGTTAAAAAAGGGTCCAAAAAAGCTTTAAAAATTAAAAAATTAAAAGAAAAGCCTAATTTGTTTTTATCAGTTATCCAAATAGTAATTCATATTTTAACATTTTGTCAAGGATTTTCTTTAAATCATGAAAATCATCATTATGGCATTGATATATTAGTTGTAGTAAGTTCTATTGTTTTAGGAGAATTAGTTCCTAAAAGAATTGCTTTAGCTTTTCCGCTTCAAACTGCTTATTTTTTTATTAATTTTTTTAATATAATTTGTTTTTTAACAAAACCTTTTGTTTTTATTTTTAATCAAATAAGTAATTTAATTTTATTTATACTAAGAATCGATACTAATGTCAAAAAAGATATTGTAGATGAAGATGAGTTAAGATTTTTATTGACTTCTTCTTATAAAACTGGTGTTATTAATAACAGCGAAAAAGATATGATTCAAAATGTTTTTGATTTTGATGGAACATTAGTTTCAGATATTATGAGACATAGAACAGAAATTATCGCTATTAATTCTAATATTAGTAAAAAAGATATTATAGAATTTATTTCTCGTGAAAAATATACAAGATTTCCTGTTTACGAAGAGAATCTTGATAAAATAATTGGGATTGTACATGTTAAAGATATCTTTAAAGGGTTATTAGAAGTAGATAAACAGAAAAAAAATTATTCAAATAAAGAACAAAATTTTGATATTAAGCAATTTTTACGTAAACCTTATTTTGTTATTGAATTCCAGAATATTAGTGAATTATTTAAAGAAATGCAATTGAAACAAAATCATATTGCGATAGTTGTAGATGAATACGGAGGCACTTCTGGTATTGTAACTATAGAAGATGTTATTGAAGAAATTTTAGGTGAAATCGAAGATGAATATGATAAAAAAAATAATGAAATTTTAAAAATTTCAGATAAAGAGTACATAATAAGAGGAACGACGCATTTACACGAAACAGAAGAACATTTAAAAGCTGATTTACCTACAGAAGATTATGATACTTTAAGTGGTTTTATTTTAGGACAATTAAAAAGAATGCCGGATAAAAATGAAAAAATCCAAATTTGTTATAATAATTGGCAATTCGAAGGTTTAAGATACGATGGTTTAGTAATTAAAACAGTTCGTATTACTCGTATGACAGTTTAGTAGATAAATTATTTTAATTATTTTATTATAATTAACAATAATAAATTAATGAAATATCAATTTATTATTGTTAAAATTTTATATTTAATTAAATTTTTGAAATTTTTTAATAAAAATTAAAATTAGAAAGATTTAAAAAATTGGATAAATTATTTATCCAATCCTCTTTAGAATTATTAGAAAAAGAGTTAAAAACTAATTTTAAAGAAGGATTGACACAAAAAAAAGTATATCAAAAAATTTTAGAAAATGGTTTAAATAAATTAAAAGAACCTCCTCAAAAAGGGTTTTGGAAAAAATTTTTTTATCAATTTAATGATTATTTTGTTTATATTTTATTAACAATTTGTTTAATTACTTTTTTTACAGGAATTATCGAAAATACAAAAGAAGAGTTAGTAGAAAGTTTTTTAATTTTAATAATTATTTTAAGCAACGCTTTTATAGGAGTTTTATACGAACATAGTAAAGAAAATTCCTTATTTCTTATTAATAAAAACACAAAATCTTACGCTAAAGTATTAAGAGATAAAGAATTAAAATTAATTTTCAAAGAAGAAATAGTTGTCGGAGATATTGTTTATTTAGAAATAGGAGATATTGTTCCTGCTGATTTAAGATTAATAAAAACTCATGATTTAAAAGTTAATGAAGTTATTTTAACAGGAGAGAATTTACCTGTTATTAAAAATAGTTGTATTATATCTAATAAATTTGTTTTAAATAATTCTCCTAATTTAGTTTTCATGGATACTAATATTGTTTCAGGAAATGCTCATGGTGTTGTTATCAAAACAGGGACAAATACCCAAATAGGAAAAATTACCCAATTAATATCTATACAAAAAAAAGAAAAAACTCCTTTAGAAAAAAATATTCAACAATTATCGAAAGTCTTAAGTTTTATTATTTGTATCTTGGTCATTATTAATTTTATTTTGAATTTATTAAAAAATTTTATATTACAAGGACAAATAGATTTTACGATAATTAAACAAATTATTTTATCTTCTATGATTTTAGCTGTAGCTGTTATTCCGGAAGGTTTATTAGCTATTATAACTATTATTTTAGCTTCAGGGATAAAAAAATTAATAAAGAAAAATGTTATTGTTAAAAATTTAAAAACTTTAGAAACTTTGGGCGCTATAAATATTATTTGTACTGATAAAACAGGAACTTTAACAAGAAATCAAATGACTATCAATCAATTATATTTAAATTATGAGAAAATAAAAATTAATTCGAGTTTGATATCAGATTCAAATATAACAAGATTAGTTACTTATGGTGTTTTATGCAATAATAATTATTTTTCTTCTGAAAAAATAAATTATCCAAATAAGGAAATTTTTGTTTTTGATTCTGTCGATCAGTCTTTTATAGATTTAGGTAATTTATTGAAATTAAATATTTACCAACTTGTGAGAGAAAATCCAAAAATAAAAGAATTTCCTTTCGATAGTACAAAAAAATTTATGGTAACGATTCATCAAAAAGGAAATGATAAATTTTTAATAATCAAAGGAGCTGTTGAAGTTTTATTTAATTTATCTCATTTGATTCAATATAAAAATAAAATTGTTACCAAAAATACAGAAAATATTCAAAAAATAAAAACAGATTTAGATTTGATGTCTTCAGAAGGTTATAAAGTTTTAGGAATCGCTTATGCATCGATGAATTCTTATGATTATTATTTGAATGATTTTGATTTAGAACAAATATTAAATGAAATAAAATATAAAATTATTTTTTTAGGAGCTTTAGGTATAGAAGATCCGATACGTTCTGAAATTTTACCAACTATTCAAGAATGTCAAAAAGCTTTTATCAAAATTATTATGATAACTGGAGATCATCTTAAAACAGCTGTTAAAGTTGCTTCTGATTTGAAAATTTTTAATCCCTCGAAAGATTTAGCTATTGACGGTGAGTCTTTAGAACTTTTAAACGAAGAAGAATTTAATATTAAATTATCTTCAATTAAAGTTTATGCTAGAACTACTCCTGAGCAGAAATTAAAAATTATTCAATCATGGCAGAAAAAAGGCAAAATTGTAGGGATGATAGGTGATGGAGTTAATGACGCTCCAAGTATTAAAAAAGCTGATATAGGGATTTCAATGGGGATAACAGGAACTGATATTACTAAAAACGCATCAGACATTATTTTAACTAACGATAATTTTGATACTATTAAAAATGCTATTCAAGAAGGAAGAAATATTTTTGATAATATCAAAAAAAGCATTATGTTTTTATTAAGTTGCAATATTGGTGAAATAATTCTTATATTATTAAATACTTTATTAGGACATTTGTTTTTTGATAAAAATTTTATTATTTTAAACACTTTGCAAATACTTTGGATTAATTTAGTTACTGATTCTTTAGTGGCTATTTCTTTAGGTTTAGAACATCCTGAAGCAGATATAATGCAAAGAAAACCTCGCCTGATTCAAAATTCTTTATTAAATAAGAAAATAATTAAAAAAATTTTAAGCGAAGGTATAATGATTAGTTTTTTAAGTTTTTTAGCTGCTTTTATAGGATATCAAATGCATAAAAGTAATCAACCTAGTCAATATGGGCAAACTTACGCTTTTATGGTTTTATCATTATCTCAATTAATTCATGTTTTTAATTTTAGAAGTTTTAATAAATCTATTTTCAGCTTAAAACCTAATTTTTATTTAAGAATTTGTTTTATTATTAGTTTGTTTTTACAAATGACTATTTTAATAATTCCTTTTTTAAGAAGTAATTTCCAAATATCTCCTTTTTTATCTTATAAAGATATTATAATTATTTTTTTATTCTCTATGATGCCTTTAATTATTATAGAATTAAAGAAAAAAATTATTAATAAACTTAAATAAAAAGTAATAATTTAAAAATTATTACTTTTTATTTAAATATTGTGAATATTTATATTATAATTTAATAGTATCTTATTTATATAAGGGAGTAGTACTCAAGTAGGCTATAAGAGGCGTCCCTGCTAAGGACGTAGTCCAAATTTTTGGTGCAAGGGTTCGAATCCCTTCTACTCCGCCATTTTTAAAAAATAGAAATTATGAATATTCTTAAAATTTTTTTAAATAAAAAATAATCTTTGAATAAAAAAAATAATAAAAAAACGCAAAGACATTAAGCATAAACAATATATTTTTATTAATTAGTATTATTGTTTAAATAAAAAATGGATTTTTTATATAAAAAAGATAAAAAAACTTTTTTAAATTATTAATTTTTTTTGTAATATATTTAATCTTTTTATTAAATAATTTACAAAAGTAATTATAGAGAAATTATGGTATTTGTAAAAATTAAATAATTTTAATAAATAAAAATTAAATTAAATATCAATCCTAAAATATTTGTTATTTTTTTAAGCAACCTCTTTTTAGATAATTGAAAATATATTTCTTTAAAAAAACAATTAATTTTTAAATAATAAAATATTTAATTTTTTAAAAAGGTTCGATTCCTTCAAATTATATACAAAATTAAATTTTTTTCTTTTGTCATTTCGCAAAAATACAAAAAAGAAATGAATAGAAAAATTAAATATTTTTTAGTTAAAATAAAAAAGTTATCTTTTAAAAGATAACTTTTTTATTTTATAAGATTTAAATATTTTTTTATTCATTTAAAAAAATTAAAAATTTCAATATGATTATGTTTTACAAAAGATAATTTTTTTGGTACTGATGGTCGGACTCGAACCGACATGATTTTAAATCGTTTGATTTTGAGTCAAATGCGTATACCATTTCGCCACACCAGCCTATATAATTAAAATATATTTATATTAAATAAAATTAAATTTATTAATATCAAGTATATTTTTATTATATCATAAAATAATAATACAATTTAAATTTTTATTTTCTAAATATTATCAATATTTTTTAATATTTTAATGAATAATTAATTAAAATAATTTATCTAATTCTTCTTTGTTAATAGTTTCTTTTTTTAATAATAAATTAGCAATTTTATTTAATAAAATTTTATTATCAGTAATAATTTTTTTAGCTTCTTGATAACATTCATTTATTATTTTTTTAATTTCTTCATCAATTATTTTGGCATCAGAAAATTCTGTATTTTGGATAACTCCTAAAGAACTCATTCCGTATTTTATGACCATAAATTTAGATATTTCGTTTGCTTTTCTTAAATCTTCGGCAGAACCAGATGAAATATCATCAAAAACTAATTCTTCGGCTACTATACCACCTAAATAAGAAATAATATTTGCTAACATTCTTTTTTTAGAAGAAAATAATGTTTCTTTATCAGGAATCATTAAATTATAACCGCCGATAGAACCTCTGGGAATAATATTAATTTTTTGTACTTTCGGAGCATTTTTCAATTTTAAACCAATTACTGCATGTCCAGATTCATGGTAAGCTACCATTTTTCTTTCTTCTTCATCATATTTAATTGATTTTTTAGACGGTCCTATTAAAACTCGATCTACAGCTTCTTCTAATTCTATCATAGTAATGAATTCTTTTTTATTACGGATTGTTAAAATAGAAGCTTCGTTTACAATTACTTCTAATTGAGCTCCGCTCATCCCTGATGTTTTTTTTGCTAATTGATAAAAATCAATATTAGGAATTATTTTTTTATTTCGGACATGAACTTTTAAAATTGCTTCTCTGGCTTTAACATCAGGAAGCCCAATTTTAAATTTGCGATCGAATCTACCTGGTCTTAATAAAGCAGGATCTAACATATCAATTCGATTAGTAGCTCCTATGATAATTATTCCATGAGAAGAAGTGAAACCATCCATTTCAGTTAATAATTGATTTAAAGTTTGATCTCTTTCGGAAGAAGAGTCTGAAATATCATTTCCTCTTTTTTTTCCTAAAATATCAATTTCATCAATAAAAATAACACAAGGAATATTTTTTTTTGCTTCTTTGAACAGTTTTCTTAATCTAGAAGCTCCTGTTCCAATATATATTTCTACAAATTCTGAACCAGAAACAGCATAAAAAGGAACTCCTGATTCCCCAGCTAAAGCTTTAGCTAAAAGAGTTTTACCTGTCCCTGGTGGACCTTCTAATAAAATTCCTTTTGGAATAGAAGCTCCTATTGAAGAATATTTTAGTGGATTTTTTAAAAAATCAATTAATTCTTTCATTTCTTCTTTTTCTTCTTCGTTTCCAGCGACATCTTTAAAATTAAATTTTAATTTTTGTTTATTAGAAATCAAAGGATTATTTTTCAATTTGTCTGATCGTAAAAGAAGATTATTTAAAATATAAAACATAAAAATAATAGAACTTAAAGATCGAAATAAAGTAAAAAATAAACTTAATATTGGAATTTTATTTATTAATAAAAATAAATAATAAAAATCTGTTTTGTATTCGTATTCTTTTATATTAGGATATTGTTTAAATTTATTAATTATATTCAATGCATTAGGTTCTAACATTTGCGTTTGAAAGAATGTGTGATTTAAATCTTCAGCTTCTAATAAAAAATAATATAAATTAGTTATCGAATTTTTTCGCATTATATATTTGAATTTTCGAATTAATTGACTATTAAATTTTTCTTCCATTTTTGTTAATGATATTTCTTTTCCTTTTGGAGTCCATTGATAAATATTATTAAAAATAAATAATAAAATTAAAAAAAATAAAATTTTTTTCTTTTTTGTAATTTTAAAAATATTGAAAAAAATATTTTTGATCATTTATATTTTGTTAAATACCCTTATCTAAATTAAAATAGTTATATATTAAATTTAAAAAAACAGTTATTAAAAAAAGTTAATTTTTGAATCGAAATTATTTTTTTTATAACTACTTTTAATTATAATAAGAAAAATTAATTTATTAAATTAATTTTTCAGCAAATAAATAGATATAATAATAGTTATTATTTTTTTTAAATTTTTTTTAATTTATTTTAAAAAACATTATTATTGATGAATTTTCGTTATTTTTTTATATTTATATTATATAATATTATTTGATATTTATATATTTAATTATAAATATCAAAAAAATAATTAAAATTTATTTTTATTAACATTTTTATAATTTTAATTTTGGATAAAAATAAATAATTTTAGTCAATTTCTTAAAATTAAAAAATTAATATATTAAATTGTTTTATCATATAAACAAAAAGAAAGATATTATAAAAATTTGGACAAAATAAAAAAAATTATTATTTTTGTTTCTAGTTGTGCTTTTTTAATATTTTTTTGTGTTTTTTTGATTTTTTTTCTTAAATCAAATGATAATGAAGTAGTTTCGACAAATGATTCGGAAAATTTAATAACAAATATCGAACCGACAGAAGATATAACGACAAACGAAGAAAATTCAGAATCAATTAATGATAAAGTGCGCAAGTTCGGGCCTTTAAATTTAGAGGGTATATAAGGGTCCCTTTGGTATCGATAGATAGTATATCACATTATTGGATTAACCTGAGAATGAAAATTTAATAAGGGAAAATAGCATATCCAAAAAGCATTGAAATAATTATAAAGAATGCGAAATGAAGTTAGTAAAAGCATGAAATTCTAGGGAATTAAAGATATAAAATAATTAAATAATTAATGTTAATGTTAATTTATTTTATTTCAAAATTTTTTTTAAAAAAAATTTATCAAATTAAGACCTTGATTATTTTCTTTATCGAATAATTAAACTATCTTTAATTTTTAATAATTTCTTAATTTTATAAAAAAAATTTTTGATAATAATTATTTTACCAATAATATCCATGCAAAATTAACATTTCCTAAATTAAAGAGCTACCTTGGAGAAGCTAAATAAAATTACTATTATTTATAAATTTTATAATTTTAATTTTACATGCTTGCAGAGTTTTCATAGTACTCGTAAAATTAATATTTTACCAAGGAGAAGTTAATAACTTTTACAAGGGGAAGGAAAACAGAGAGAAAAAAATAATTTTTTTCTAATTTAATAAAAAAGTATTAATTTTTTTATAAATGAACTCGGAAAGCCGTATGCATAGGAATATGCCCGTGCGGTTTGGGCGAGGGTTTTATCAAAAGAATAATATTTTTATTAATTTTTGAATTAATAAAAATAAAAAAATATGATATTTTCTATTCGCATGAAAAAGATTTAGAAGAAAAACAAAATGACCAAAATCCTTCAAGTTTATTAAAAAAAATTACAGAAACGAAAGCTTTTAAAGGAGCATCTGATTCATTATACAAATTAGGAGAAAAAACAATAAATAAATTTACAAATTCGTTTAATAATAAACGAAATATCAAAAAAAACATTAATCCTAAAATTTTTAAAAAAATAATATAAATATAATTTTATTTTTGAAAACTAAAAATTTATAAATGAAATTTTTAGTTTTTTTTTTAAAAAAAATAAATAAAAAAATGTTTATTTTTTTTAATTAAATTAAATTATATTCAAATAATAATATTATTTGAATAATATGTAAAATTATAATATAATACATCCTAGACATATATTTTTAAAATTAAATATTATATATTTAAAAAAATATGCTAATTTTTATCATAATAATTTATTTTTAAATGAGAAGATTATTTTTTTATGTCATTATAATATTTTCGATTATTTTTTTATTTAAAAAATTATTTTAAATAAAAAAATAATCGAAAATATTATAAAATATTAAACAAAATTAAAAAATAAAAAATTTTAAATTAAGATAATATAAAAAAAATATTAAATTAGAACAGATATAAATATTTTAATATTAAGAAAGGAAGAAATAATTTATTAAAAAAGATGTAAATGGAAATTAATAACAGTTGCTCGTTTATTTTATTTTTTATTTTTGCTGGATTAGGAACTTTGATATATTTTGTTTCCAAAAAAAAAATAAGTGAAAAAATAAGAAAAATAGATGAAAGTATTGAAAAAAAAATATTAAAATCTCAATTGATTTCGGCTCAAATTCTTTCAGAAACTGAAAACAAAGTTAATTTATTAAAAAAAGAAACAGAAAATGATTTAAATCAAAGAAGAAAAATAATTATTAATTTAGAAGAAAAAATTATTCATAAAGAAGAATTGTTGACTTCTCGATTTAAATATTTACATGAAAAAGAAGAATCTTTATATAATAAAGAACAAAAAATAAATATAAATAAAAAATATTTAGAAGAACTGCAAAACAAAATCGAAAAAATAATAATACAACAACAAAACAAATTAGAACAAATTTCTTCTTTGACTCGAATAGAAGCAAGAGAAATTATTTTAAAACAAGTTAGAGACGATTCTTATCAAGAAATAATAAATTACGAAAAAGAACAAGAAAAAGAATATAAATTTAAGATAAAAACTAAAGCAAAAAATTTATTAATTTTGACAATGCAAAAATTATCTAGAGAAGTTGTTTATGAACATAA
The DNA here is from genome assembly GCF_020312115.2 of Candidatus Phytoplasma sp. AldY-WA1. Lineage (NCBI taxonomy): Bacteria > Bacillati > Mycoplasmatota > Mollicutes > Acholeplasmatales > Acholeplasmataceae > Candidatus Phytoplasma > Candidatus Phytoplasma sp. AldY-WA1. The sequence continues at coordinate 7,550 of NZ_JAHRHX020000010.1, read as the reverse complement.
TATTAGTATGATTTTTTTAGAACAAGATAGTTTAAAAGGAAGAATTATCGGCAAAGAAGGACGTAATATAAAAGCTTTTGAAATTATTACTGGCGTAGATTTAATAATAGATGATAATCCTAATACAATTATTTTAAGTTGTTTTGATCCTATTAGAAGAGAAATTGCGAAAAGAACTTTAGAAGCTTTAATTATCGATGGAAGAATAACTCCTGCAAGTATTGAAAAAATATTTTTAAAAAAATCTGAAGAAATTGATGAGTTTATACAAGAAATAGGCGAAGAAGCAGTTTACGAAGCTAAAATAGGATTTATTGATGAAGAATTAGTAAAATTATTAGGTAAATTACATTTTAGAACTAGTTATGGTCAAAATGTTTTAAAACATTCTTTAGAAGTATCTTTTTTAGCAGGATGTTTAGCTGCAGAAACAGGAGAAAATGAAATTATAGCTAGAAAAGCCGGACTTTTACATGATATTGGTAAAGCTTTAGATTACCAAACAGAAGGAAATCATGTTAAAATCGGAGTCGAACTTGCTAAAAAATATAAAGAACCTCTAGAAGTAATAGACGCTATTGCTTCACATCATGAAGATCAAGAATCGACCACTTTAATAGCTGTTTTAGTTTCGATCGCGGATACAATCAGTTCTGCTAGACCAGGAGCAAGAAAAGACTCAATTGAGAATTATATTCAAAGAATAACTCAATTAGAAAATATTGCTGATAGTATTGAAGGTGTATCAAAATCGTACGCCATCAGATCCGGAAGAGAAATAAGAGTTATTGTTAAATCTGAAGAAGTTGATGATTTAAATACTTTTTTAATAGCTAAAAAAATTAGAAAAAAAATTCAAAAAAATATTCATTATAATTATTGTATTCAAATTACTGTTATTAGAGAGTTGAGAGTAATTGATATAGCTTAAATCAATAATTAATTAAAGGGGAGAGGGTGCTCAATATTATGAAAATTCTTTTTATTGGTGATATTTGCGGCACACCAGGTGTTGATTATTTAATAGAAAAAATAAATTTTTTGAAAAGTAAATATAAATATAATATAATTATTGTAAATGCAGAAAATGTCGATAATGGCAAAGGTTTAGATTATGAAAATTATAAAGAATTAATCATCGCTGGAGTTGATATAATAACAATGGGTAATCATACTTTTGATAATAATTCCATTAAAAATTTTATTTCGTCTTCTAATATTGTTATACCTGTTAATTTAGATAGTGAATGTACTGCTAGTAACGGTTATAAAATAATAAAATATAAAAATAAAAAAATTCTTATAATGAACGCTTTAGGAAGAGTTTTTATAAATAATAATAATTTATCTTGTCCTTTTGAAAAAATTGAAAATATTTTAAATATTTGTCATAAAAAATACAATTATTCATTTTTAGATTTTCATGCACAAGTTACTAGTGAAAAAATTGCTTTGGCTCATTATTTTGATGGCAAAATTGATGCTATTGTAGGAACGCATACTCATGTTCAAACTAATGATGATAAAATATTACCCAAAAAAACACTTTATATTTCAGATGTCGGAATGACTGGACCATATGAAGGAGTAATTGGACAAGATAAAAATATTATTATTAATAATTTTATAAATACAAAACATAAAAAAAAGCATAAAATTGCAGAAGGTAAAAGACAACTAAACGGAGTTTTATTAACTTTAGGACCTCATAAGAAAATTACAAAAATAAATTTTAATGAATAATTTTTTTATAATTTATAATATATAAAGTTATTCATTAAAATTTTATTTAGAATGGATTTATATGAAAAAAATAATAGTTATTTCTGGACCGACAGCATCCGGAAAAACTAGTTTATCTATTGAATTGGCTCTTTTTTTTGAAGGAGAAATTATTAATGCAGATTCAGTTCAAATTTATAAAAAATTTGATATTGGTTCAGCTAAAATAAATATTGAAGAAACTAGACAAATAAAGCATCATTTATTAAGTAAAGTTGAACCTGAAGAATCTTATAACATTTATAATTTTCAAAAAGATGTTAGAAATTTAATACCTAAAATAAAAATCCCTTTTATAGTAGGCGGAAGTGGTCTTTATATTAAAGCATCTCTTTTTGATTATGAATTATTTTCTGAGGATGAATTTTTAAATCATAAGATAAATATAGATAATTTAGAAATACAACAAATGTTAGAAATAATTCGAAAAAAAGATCCTAAATTAATTATAGATGAAAAAAATCCACGTCGTATTTTAAGTGCTTATAAACAAATTATTCAAAATAATTTAAGATCTGAAAAGAAAAAAAAAAATATTCCTTTATTTGATATTTTATTTTTTTATTTAGATATACCGAAAAATATTTTAAAAGAAAGGTTAATATCTAGATTAGAAGAAATGTTAAAAAAAGGGTTTATTCAAGAAGTAAAATATCTTATCCGAAATCATCCAAAAGCAAATTTTAATATTATAGGATATCGCGAAATAAAATCTTTTTTAGAAAAAAAAATAAGTTTTAATGAAGCTAAGGATTTAATTATTCGGAATTCTTTAAAATATGCTAAAAGACAAAAAACATGGTTTAAAAACCAAATTCAATTTTTACAAATTATAAATCCTTTAGATGCGAATTGGAAAGAAAAAATATTTTACATGATAAAAAAATTTTTAAAAAAGGAACCGAAAGATAATGAATAATACTAATGTTAATACTAATGATTTTAAAATAGGTCAAACTATTAAATTAAATAATAATGTTTATCAAATTGTAGATTTTTTACATGTTAAACCTGGTAAAGGTGGCGCTTTTGTAAGAAGCAAATTGAAAAATTTAAAAAATGGTTATATTATTGAACATATTTTTAATGCAGGGGTTAAAATTACTAAAGCATTAGTTAATAAAAAAAAATTGCAATTTTCTTACATTTTAAATGATAAATATATTTTCTTAGACCCGGATACTTATGAAGAATTTGAAATATCTAAAGATAAACTAGAAAACATCATTAAATATTTAAAAGAATCTATGTTAGTAGAATTTATGTTTGACGAGGAAGAAGAAATTTTAGGCGTTACTATTCCTGATAAAATTTGTTTAAAAATAATTCAAACAGATTCTTTGACAACATCTAATAACGCTCGTAAAACAACTTCATTTAAAGACGCTGTTTTAGAAACAGGTTTAATTATTAAAGTCCCTATTTTTATTGAACAAGGAGAAGAAATTATTATCAATACAGAAACGGGGTTATATATATCTAGAAAATAATAATTTTTTTTATTTTAGATATTTAAATTTTTGTTTTTTTCTTAAAAAAGAATAAAAATTTTTATTCTTTTAAAAATATCAAAATCAATGTAATCGATGTTTATGTTTGTGAAATAATATTTTAAATAAAAATTATGTTAAAATCCATAAGTATAAATAATTTAAAATAATAATTTGTAAATAATATATTATTTGATGATTTTAAAAATAATTATTAAAATCATTAATTATAATTTTAATATAAAAAAAAAAAAAAATAAAATTATAGAAGTAATTAAAAAAATATTTCTGTTTTTTTAATTATTTAATATTAAATAATTAAAACTTTATCATATCAGTTTTTTATTTTTGATTTGATAAATAATTATAAAATCAAAAGTTTTAATTATAAAAAAAGGGTCATAATCAATGAAAATTAAAAATAAAGCAATGTTAATAACTTATCCTGATTCATTAGGAAAAAATCTTAAAGATTTAATTAAAGTTTTAAAAGAAGATTTTGGAGATTCTATTGGTGGAATTCATATATTACCTTTTTTTCCGTCAACGAGTGATCGTGGTTTTTCTCCATCAGGATATGATAATGTCGATCCGGCTTTTGGTAATTGGAAAGATATCGAAATTTTAAGCAAAAAATATTATTTAATGTTTGATTTCATGATTAATCATATTTCGCGCGAATCTGTAATGTATAAGGATTTTCAAAAAAATCATGAGAATTCTAAATATAACAATTTTTTTATTCGTTGGGAAAAATTTTGGGCTCAAAAAGAAGACAAAAAACCTACTCCTGAAGATATTGATTTAATTTATAAAAGAAAAAATAAAGCACCTATACATTATATTACTTTTAAAGATGGTACAAAAGAAAAACTTTGGAATACTTTCGGAGAAGATCAAATTGATATTAATATAAGTGATGTTGTAGCTAAGCAATTTATTAAAAAAAATTTAGTAGATATGGCTGCACATGGCGCTAGTTTAATTCGTTTAGATGCTTTTGCTTATGCTTGTAAAAAAATAAATACTAATTGTTTTTTTGTAGAACCTGAAATTTGGAATCTTTTAAAAGAAGTGGATAATATTTTAAAACCTTTAGAAGTTGAAATTTTACCAGAAATTCATGAACATTATACTATTTCTGATAAAATTAGCGAACAAGGATACTTTATTTATGACTTTGTTTTACCATTGGTAATGCTTTATACATTATATTCAGGAAAAGTTAAAACTTTAGCTGATTGGTTAAGAAGATCTCCGATGAAACAATTTACTACTTTAGATGTTCATGATGGTATCGGAGTGGTTGATGCTCGTGGTATTTTAACAGATGAAGAAATTGATTATACTTCTGAAAAATTATACAAAATAGGAGCGAATGTTAAAAAAATTTATTCTTCTGATTCATATAATAATTTAGATATTTATCAAATTAATACGACTTATTATTCTGCTTTAGGTAATGATGATGATGCCTATTTATTAGCGCGTGCTTTTCAAATATTTGCTCCAGGAATTCCACAAATTTATTATGTAGGTTTGTTAGCAGGAGAAAATGATATTAAGTTATTAGAATCTTCGAAAGAAGGAAGAAATATTAATCGTCATTATTATTCTTTAGAAGAAATTAAATCACAAGTTAAACGTCATGTTGTTCAAAATCTTTTAAAATTATTATCATGGAGAAACGAATGCTCTGCTTTTGATTTAGATGGCGAAATATTGATCGAAACAGATTCACAAGAAAACAAAATTAAAATAATACGTAAAAATAAATCAGGAACAAGTATAGCGTGTTTAACAGCTGATGCGAAAAACAAAACATTTGTTATTACAGAAAATGACCAAAAAATATTAGATAATTTAAAATAATAAAATAATAAAAATATTTATTATTACTAATATTTTTATTATTATCCTTTTAATTTTAAAAGATTAATCTAAATAAAGATAACAATTAAATTAAATTTAAAAATTAAAATTGAATTTAGTTTTTTTATTGATAAACTTTAAATATATAATTTAAATTACAACATAATAAAATATTTATTGATTTTTAAGAAAATTAATGAATATTTTTTTATATAAAAATAAAAAAATTTAATAATGAGAACAAGATAATAATTAAAAAGTTTTTAATTAACAATTAAAAAATGAATTATAAATTCTTAAATTCGAATTAAAAAAATAAAATTATGGTTTCGAAAATATAAAAATTATTTTCGTTAATTTAATTAATCTAATAAAAAAAGATTTAATTAGTTAAAATAACTAATTAAATCTTTTATGTTTAAATAATTTAATCTTTTTTAATTCCGAAAAAACCTTTTAATCCTTTTTTACGACTATCATTTTTTGGAACATGCACACTTGATCTACGTTCTTCATTTTGCGTACTCGTAGTATTATTATTTTTTGTTTTATTATATTCATTATAATTACATAAATTTTCTAAAAATACGGAAACTTGTTTGTCTTTAAATAATGTTTGCATAACGTCTTTTTTGAAAGGACAAGGGTACCAAAAACTTCCAAAAGATAAAGCTACAAGACCACAACCTATATAAATTAATACTAATTGTATCTGTTCTTTATTTAAGATTTCTTTTTTAACTAATAAAATTCCTAATACGCAAGGAATTAAAAGTAAAAATCTTGAATAAAGTTTTAGTATATTGAAAATTATGTCCTTTACGTTTCCGCCCATAGATCCAAAAACGCCCTTAATTTGTATATCTTGATTTGCTAAAAAATCTATTAACATTGTCTTGCTTACTATATAAATTATAGGATATAAAAGAATAACAATATTTTTAATCTTAGAAGATGGCACATCTTTTGCTAAACATAAATAATAAAATATAAATAAAAAAGGTAAAATCATAATTAATAAACGATATAAATAACAAAAAGTGTTGTATCTATTAAAGAATAAATCGTTATTACTTGCAATTTCTGGCGAATATTTTATATAACTCATACAGCCTGTAATTAAAGTTATTAAATTTATCCAAGAATGAATTTTATTATTTTTAAATTTAGTTATATGAATAAAAAAAGTAATAAAACATAAAAAAACGAATACACACATGTAATCAAATAAAAAATAAGATGATAAACCATTGCAATCAATACTTGCTGCAATTAAAATTGCAACGATAAAACCAGACATAAAAAAACTGCCTATAAAAAAAATTAATTCCGAAATTTTCTTAAAATCTATTTTATTCGAATTTGACTTCATAATATTTTAACTCCTTAAATTCATAATTTGAATATATTTGTTGAAATAAATTAAAATACAAAATGATTATTATTAAAGTTTTTTTTAAAATCAAGTTGTTATAATAAATATTGAATTTAATTAAAAAATTACAATTCAAGTTTAATTATAAAATAAAAAAAAAATTTAACAACTTTTACATATATTTATAATTATTTTGTTTTTTTAATCAATTTTATAAATTTATTTTAATATCTTTATTTATTTTCCAAAAGAATATTTTTTTAAAAAAAATATTTAAATTAATTATTTATGATGAATAATTTTTGATGTATAATATCAATGTTTTGTTACATAAAAAAATATCTAAAATATAATTTTTAAGTTTACAAAATAAACATAATATGTTTTTTTAATTAAAATTCATAAAATTTTTCGAAAATATATCCATAAATTAATTTTTCTTCGATTAGAAAGGCAAATTAATTGGAATTAAATAAAAGTAATATGTTTTATAAAATATTCTTCTTAATATTATTTTTAGTTATGCTTTTTATTATTTATAAAATAAGTGAAAAAAAAGAAAATATCAAAGAAGAAAATAAAGTATATGATTTACCTAATAAACAATTAATAACTTTAGAAAATAGTAATATTCCAGAATATGAACAAATGATAAAGGATTTATTACAAAATAATATATCGATTAAATATGACGAATTAAATAAAAATATAATAAAAATAATTTCAAAAAATAATATTCAATTAGAATATGATTATATAAAAGGGAAAATAATTAAAATAATTGATACAAAAGGTAATATTAAAGAGTATGACACGGAAACATATAATTTGATCAAAGAATTTTTTGTTGCATTTGATAACCAAAAAAAAATTTATAAATATCAAAGAAAATATGATCCAAACAAAGGTTTCTTATTAGAAGAAACAGATTCTGAAGGAATTATTAAAGAATATAGCTCTTCTTTAAAAAAAGAAATTTTTCCTGATGGAACAATTAGAAATTATTTTCTTTTTTCTTGCCAAGAAATTTC
>NZ_JAHRHX020000088.1:0-1874 GCF_020312115.2 Candidatus Phytoplasma sp. AldY-WA1 | reverse complement strand
CCAATTTGTGTATTCGTAAATATTATTAAAGAAAAATATAATACTATTTTAAGGGAACATTTGTTTTTCATAAATACTTGGTCAAAAATTATATAACCCTGTTTGTGCATCTATTTATAAATAGAAAACCTGCTATTCTCTTGAAGGCTTTTACTTTTATATAAATTCCTCAGTATGATTTGATTTGTATTTATTCGTTTTCCTATTTGATTTGGTTATTAATAAAATTTGACCTATTAATTTTAGGATATAAAAAAAATCTTAGTCTCAACCATAAACGATGCTGACCAGGGATCGGCGGATGTTGCTTTCAGGACTCCGCTGGCACCTTAAAAGAAGTCAAAGTCTTTGGGTTCCGGGGGGAGTATGGTCGCAAGGCTGAAACTTAAAAGAATTGATGGAAGGGCACCACCCGGAGTGGAGCTTGCGGCTTAACTTGACTCAACACGGTAAGTTTAATATGATTCATTAAGTTGCTATGGGTGGTGGTACATGGCCATTCTTAGTTGGTGCAGCGATTTGCTTATATGTTATGTATATTATTTAAATTATATAATTAGCATTCTAGGGATACATTTAAGGGACATTTGTCGCAATTCTAGCCTACTCTCTTGCAGCTTTTATATATATGATATATGATGAGTGGTTGGGACTGCTTATTGTGATTAGCAACTTAATGAATCATATTAGACTGATCAAGTAGCCGCTTTTGCAAGGAAATATGTGATTCCTCAATGGAGATGTCTATTAAGACTAAAAATTTTAAAGATGGCATTTGGTAAGAGTGCTTTAACTACATAAGCGTGCTATTGGATTCAATCTTTGGGGTGATCTTACTTTCTTAAGGAAGCTTATTAGCATACCACAAAGTTATATTCTAGCCATGGACAATTAGATATATGACATCTACATAGGGGGAGAAAAAAAAACCATAACTTTGTTATTTCTAGCATATGCCTTTTGACTTTTCACAAAGCTCTTAAATTGATGCTAAAAAAACAATTAAAACAATGGTAGCTATTTGATGGGGAAGACCAAATAGTTGTTTTCATAATTATACCATCTATGAACATCCTGAATTGCTGCTCTTTTAAGGCTGAAAAAACACTGAAGATGTTGTTTTGGATACCACTTTAACCACATAAGCATGTAAATTCGCGATTATTAAACGTATATTACCTAGAGTACTTAACACACCGGAATGTTATACTCTATTAATCTTCATCTTGTGGAGTTTTGTCGAAACTGATGCTAGGTAACTTTCCCAAGTAAGATGACAAGAGCCAACAGTATCATATGTTGGAACCATGGATTGGCAACCTCAACAATTTCAAGGGGACTTGCGTTCCTGTTATAGTGGCAAATTAAGGTAATTGGATATTTAATAAATAACTGCACCTTCTTTTTTTTTTTCCTCTCTAGATTATTACTGCCCTTAAAAAAACATGCAACTTTTCTCAAGACTACCTTATATGTCCAGGCATGCAGTAAATATTTGGTTCGCATGTTGGAGTAGATATGAAGTTGATAGCTATTACCCTGATGATGCAACCAACTTCTTAGAACTCTTGTATTCTTACTCTCTAGGAACATCCCCCATCAATCGCCTTGCAGTTGGCTGCTGTACTGAAATGAGGATCACCAACCAAAAGAGGGAGGGAAATTCTTGTTTTTGTCTGAAAGATTTGTTTGCTGCCGAAGTTAAAGGGTGATTGAATGGAAAAAATGATATCTAGTGCCTATCCAGATTTTGGTCATTTCAAATTCATTGGGACCTGATACAATTTGATTTTTTTTTTTTTTCAAAAGAAATCTTTTGGATGTGTTTGTGCATTCCTAAATATGTCGAATATATCTTCTTAGAGCAATGTTAT
>NZ_JAHRHX020000041.1:0-5091 GCF_020312115.2 Candidatus Phytoplasma sp. AldY-WA1 | reverse complement strand
GGCAGCAAACAATTTAAATTCATTCCAATCAGAAGATGACGATGAAATACCACAATTTAAACCAGCTGATTCTAATAAATTCTTATCATTCGATAAACTAATCGGATTCAAAGAAGAATTAACAGCTTGTGATGGATTTTTAGACTATTTAAAAAACAAGTCAAACTATCAAGACATCGGAGATGTCGAAGCACCGTTAGGAATATTAATGTACGGATGTCCAGGAACAGGAAAAACAACATTAGCTCGTGCATTAGCAAAAGAGACTAAACTACCATTTTTCGAAGTAAGCAGTTCTATCTTTTCTCAAAAATACAAAGGACTTGCACCACAAATGGTCCAAGACTTATTTGCAGCAGCAAGACAAACAGCTGAAAAAGAAAACGGAGCAATTATCTTTTTAGACGAATGTGAAACTATTTTTACTGATTTAGGTTCACTAGAAGCTGGTTCCGAAATTGCAAACGTTGTTAACCAATTTAAAACCGAAATGACATCAGTTGATAACAATCCTGAAAAACCAATCTTCGTCATTGGTGCAACTAACCACGTAGAACAAATCGACGAAGCAATCAAATCAAGATTCACTTACAATATCGAAGTTAAACCAGGAAGCAAAGATGAACGTCAAAAAATGTTAGAATTCTTAATTAACAAACGTAAAAATCCATATTGTCAAGCATCAAAAGATTATTTATTCAATGTTATTAACGAATCATTAGACCGTTTACCAAAAGAACAAGAATTTTTAAAAGCAAATCGTACACTCGAAAACCTTTTAAAAACGACAGTCAGTGTATTCGCAAGAAATCGTGGAACTGATGAAAATAAAAGAACAATAATTCAAAAAGAAGATTTACAACAAGCATACAAGATGATTATTTCACCAAACATTGATGTGTTAAATCAAATAGAAAAAGAATTAACATCTCAATCTAAATAATTTTAAAACCCGTTTACACAACTAGGTTTTTGAGAAACCTAGTTGTGCATATATCAATCCTAAGCAGCACATAACACAAAAAACAAAAGACTGCAAAGAAAAATAAAAAAAATCATACTAATTTTAAAAAAAATCAAAAAAAGAAAGGAAAATTAAACATGATTTCAATAACAACATTGTTATTTTCAAATTATAAAACTATATTTGCACTTGTGTCAATTATACCTATTTTATTTCTAATTTATGGAATGTATAAATTTTCGTTAAAGAAAATTATTATTTCAATTGCAATAATAATTGTATTATTATGCGCTTTTTTCTATCTAACTAAAAGAGAACCATCTTCAAAATACGCAGCTTTATCAGTCAATAAACTTGACAATACAATTCACAAATTAGAAAATATCTATGACAATTTTGAAGGAAAAAAATCACAATTGAAAGATGAATTAGCAAAAATTGATGCTGAATTAATAGAATTACAAGGAGATTTAACATTAACTCAAGAACAAAAAGCAAAAATTAAAGAACTTTTAGACAAAAACGAAAATAAAATTAAAGAAATTAACGACAAAATAAAAGATAACGATAAAGAAATTTGTCTTTTAAACGGAGAACTAACAAACTTAGAAACAAAAAAGAAACAAAAAGAAGATGAAATTAAACAAAAAGAAGAACAAAAAGCAAAAACACAAGATGAAGATGTACGTAGACAATTACAAAAAGAAATTGATGAATTAACTAAAGAACTACATGAAATTGTAGATCAACTTCATCCAATTAAGCAAAAAATTAAATCGTTAGAAATTCAACGTAAAAAGTTTAATGACATGTTAGCTCGCGCTGAAAAATACAAACGAGAATTAGAACGTAAATATGACGACTTAACTACTAATGAAAAATCAATTTTAGGTGAAATTAAAACAGTGCAAGAACGTCGTGCAGAATATCAAAAACTAATTAATGAAGCAGAAGAAAAACAAAAAGAATTAAGAAACAAAATTAACGAATTAAAAATTGAATTAAAATTAGCAACGCAATGTAAACTTGAATGGGACGATTACGATATGAAAAGCAAATGGAGTTTAGGAAATCTTAAAGGAGCTATTATTCAAGGATTTGAAATTTATCAAGATATACTTCCTATGAAAGCGTTTGTAAATGCATCAAAAATAGGTGCAAAAACAATTGCAAAAATTGCAATTACAGCATCCGAATTTCGTCGTGGTTATGATATGATTAGAGGAAATTATTTCAACGATGATGGTAAACCGAAAATGATGAATAAAGATACATATGACGACGTTTGTAAAAGATGTGATAATGAAATTGAGAAATACGAAAAAGAAATAGACAATTTTACAAAAAAAATTGAAGATTTCCAAAATAAACAAAAAGATGTTAATTTGAAAAGAGAATGGAAACAAGATGACGATGTAAACGAAGAAATTAAAGAGCAAAAAATGGGTAAATTAGACGATTATGCGGACCTTGTTTCAAAATTAGAAGATAATTTAAATAATAATGAAACACCTGAAAAGATGATATTTTTACAAGAAACATTAAACATTAATCGTGAAAACAAATTAGATGAAATTGAAACTCGAAAAGAAGTTTTAAAATCAAAACAATATAATAAAATGACAGATATAAGAAAACAAAAACATTGTACTAGAATGTTAAAAAAATTAGAAACAATAAAACACTAATTATTATAAATTAATTTATAATTTTTAGTGTAAATATTTAAAGAAAGAAGAGAAAAAAATCATGAACTCAAAACAAATAATTATAACATCTATTATTTTAATAACTTTAATCGGTGCTAGTTGGTATTGTTTTAAAAAATTCAAGCCAACAACATCAAATCCACAAAATGAACCAATAAATACTATCGAAGAAAATGACGATTTAATTCAAAAAACTGAATCAACTTCAACTGAAAAATCAAAAAAAACTGAATCACCAAAAATTGAAGAAAAAGAACAAACTAAAAAAATGATTTCACAATTAAAATTTAATGAAATTAAGACTTATATTTTTTCTCAATACAATGACGACACTTTACCAGCTGATTTGAGTCCAATTGAAAAGACTAAAATTGAAGAACTTAAATCATCTTTTCAAACTGCTTTTCAAGAAAATCAAATTAAAGTTGAAAAGCGACAAAAAATCATTGATGACCATAATAAAAATTTATCAGAAATTGCAACTAAACTTCAAAAACCAAATATTTCACAAACTGAAATTAAATCATTAGAAATTCAACGTAAAAAGTTTAATGACATGTTAGCTCGCGCTGTGAAATATAAACAAGATTTAGAAAGCAATTTTAATAAATCATGTATTGAAGATGACGGTTTAAGCTTAATTGTAGAACTTAACAAACTTTATGAAATCAATTAATTAAAATTAAGGCACATATTTTATATGTGTCTTTTTTTTATATTTTAAATTTAAAAAAAATATCGATTTATTCAAAGAAAGGAATTAAATTATATGTCATGAATATTAAAAAAATTGTTATTCTAACAATTATCTTTTTATTATGCATTTTATCTATTTTTATTATTATAGCAACTACTAATTATTTTTTTACTGAAAAACAAGAATTAATTCAATTTGCTGATTTAGAAGAATGTAAACGAGAATGGTTGCAAACACAACGTCCATTACAAAGACACGACATTTATGTCATGTCAAAACACGAAATTCCTGAATACATGAAAAATTTTAATATTGACGTTGATACACCATATAGACCAGCATATAATAGTTATAATAATGAAAGTTTAATTTGGTATTTAAAAGAACCTGAAAATGGACTTTTAGGTATATATTTTAAACCTCGATATAATCCATTTAAAACAATATATCCAGCTGATGACTATGAATACACTCTCGACGATTTATTAAAATATGAATTAGAAATTTCGGACGCATACGTTTTTTGGGACGCAAATATAAAAGATGATTTAAATACAACTATTTTACATCATAAAATAGAAATTTGTAAAGAACAAAACAACATTATATATAAAACAAATTCAATTCAAAAAGATTTATTTGATGATAACATTACTAATAATAAAATACGTGTTAATTTAAATTGTTATAATTTAACTTCAACAGCAGGGTTATCTGCTTCATTTAATTCTAATAAATCAGATTTTTATGGATATAAAATCGAAGCTGTGTATTTTGACGATGGATATCGTCTCGAATATCCTGATATAAGTATTGATAATTTAATTCGACTTGGAAATGGTGCTAAAACCATTCATCTTTATAGTTTTGTTGTTATTGATAAATTAGATTTGTATAAAAATGACGAATGTGATGATCCATATATTGCAATTCGAGAATGGAAAAAAGCAAACAATTTATTTAACAATCCACAAGTGATAGCAAAATCTGGTTACGCTTGGCAAATAAGAGGTGAAAAATTTATTTTAACACACACTGTTGAAACAGAAAAAGAAATTTATCATATAGCGTTCACTTCTAATTATACCAAAGAATTACAAAAATGGAAAGATCAATGTTATATTAAAAAAGATCAATTTTATACAGCGCAAGAAATACGAAATAAACTTGGTCGTACTAACAAAATTATTTACGACGAATGTGGTAACAAAAAGAATTATGGATATGTTGAAGGATTTATTTTCGATGATTGGTATGTTGATGGCAAAGAATGTATTGGTTCAGAAAATCGTTTTGATCATTATTATGACACAACAAAACCACCAAAAATACCAATCAAAAATAATAGTTTAGTGACAAGAGAAACAGACCCAGATGCTGAAAGATTTTTTACTTTTCATTCGCATGATCTTGGTATAACTTGGCCCCAAAAAGAAGTTGGTGACGAAAGAATAGTTAGAACAGCAGTAAGCAATTTAAAAGCCAAAAAAATAAACAAAACAGTAAAAATACATAAAAAATTATAAAAATTAAAAGTTCTCATTTTTGAGAACTTTTTTTATTAAGAAAGGAACAAAAAAAAACATGAAACAATACCAAACAAACTGGTTAACTGAAATTTCAAAATTTATCATATTTCGCATTTTTATTTTATTACCATTTTACATAATTTATCTTTTATTCAAAATTTATGTTTTTTCATTAAAGCTAAGCATTAATCA
>NZ_JAHRHX020000087.1:0-1907 GCF_020312115.2 Candidatus Phytoplasma sp. AldY-WA1 | reverse complement strand
GAAGATCATTTTCATTGAATAATTGGTGTTTTTTTAAATAATTGGTTAATTGAAATGAAAGCGATTTTCCACTTAATGGTGCGTAACCTAATTTAAACGTTTTGATTGTTTCTAATGATAATTCACGTGTTTGTGTTAAATATTTTAATCCTTCGTTGTTGGGATTTGTAATTAGTTTTTGGTGATAGAAATCACGAATTTGATTAAATAATGGTGATAATTTTTTAAATAGTTGAATTTTTATTTGTTTAATTTGGAATTCATCACAACTAATTTTTTTTTTCTTTTTTGAACGATTAATGGGAGTTGAAAATTCTTTAATTTGATTTTGTTCTTGAATGAATTGTTGAAATGTTTCATTTTTGAATAATTGATTTAAATTTTTAACAATAGTATTAAAATTAGTTTCGCCAGTTAATTTAGAGTAAATATCAAAAATGTCGTAGGATTTATTATTACATTCGGAGTAACAACGAAAAATATTTTTATCCGAATAATAACAACAGTTATTATTTTCCCCTTGGTGAATAGGGCATGGAAAACGATATTTTGGATTATGTTTTTTAGGTAATAGGTTGAAATATTTTAGTAAAATAATAATAGAAATTTTCTCTTTTAATTGGTCTTTTGTTAACATTTTGATTATCCTTTTCTTTTGAAGATTTTTTTTGTTTTCCAAGTGATGGTACCGTCGGGATGGGTGGTTTTAATTTTGCCGTTGGCGTAATAAGTGTGAATTGTTCCGTTTTTTGATTGTTTGATAAATTTTTTCATAATAATACCTTTCTTTCTTTATTTTTTTGTTTTTTATGATAATATTTAGTTGTAGATATAAAATATGGTTTTTTATTTTTTAATGATGTTGATGTTCGTAAAAGGAATAAACTTGGTGGTAATTAAGTTTTGTAAAAAATTGTTAGCTGAGTCGGAAAATAAGTTAACTACTTGATTAATACCTTGGATTTTTCCTTGTTCGATTTTATTGTTTAATTTTTGTGTTTCTTTTTCGTTGTTTGTTAATAAATAAAATTCAAAACGAGTGTCTAATTTTTTGAGTTGTTGTCCTTCTACCATAGCTTGTTTATAACGTTCACGAAGACAAGTTTTGAAATTAAAAGCGATAATTCTTTTCTTTTGGGTAAATAAAACTAAATCAAATTTAACGTCTGGAATAAAAAATAAATTTACTTGAGGGTATAAATTAGTAATACCTTTGTTTTGAAAATATAATAAAATAAGATATTCGTTAATTTTACCATGGATCGCTTTTTGGCTTTGAGAATTAATGTTGTTTTGGTTAAAATAATGATTTAATTGTTGATAATTGGTTTTCATATATTCATCAATTGAAAGATTAAAAGTAGTTTTTTTAAAAAAACATTTTAAGATTTCTACAGTTTTGATATTAGTATTGAAATGTTGAATATTGAAAAAATCTTGATCGGTTAACATTTTAAATTTCCTTTCTTAAATAAAAAAAGACCTTTAAAATTAAGGTCTTTTATTAGTTTTTTAATTTTAAAAATTCTTTGAATTATTCCATTTTTTGATTGTTTGATAAATTTTTTCATAATAAATCCTTTTCTCTTAATAAATTAAAAACTTTCATAGCATTGTTGTTAACTGGATCGTTGCTTGATAAAATTAATGTTGAACCTTGATGAATACGACTGAGATAATCGTAATATCCGTCTTTTACTTGATTGAAATATGATAATGGTTTTTGTTCGATGACATCGAGTTTATGATGTGCTTGTTTCATTTTGCGTTCAATTCCAATTTTAGGATCAATGTCTAAATAAACTAGTAAATCGCATGGAGTAAATAATTGAGTTAATACGGTTTTAAAAATTGACTCTAAAATTAAAGTTTGTTCTTGAAATGGATATAGTTGGTAGGCGTAAGTG
>NZ_JAHRHX020000040.1:0-5154 GCF_020312115.2 Candidatus Phytoplasma sp. AldY-WA1 | reverse complement strand
TGAAAAAAAGAAAAAAAAGATTTAATTCTTTTTCTAAGCTTCAAAAAGGAATTTTATTTTTTTTAGTTTTAGTAGCTGTTTCTTTGATAGGCGTTATTTTAGCAAATACAGTTGGCGATAAAAATCCTTTTAAATTCTTATTTATTTATAATACAAAAAAACATTCAACGAAATTATCACAGGGTTTTAATGGGGATAGATTTATAGATGCTGAAGATTTGACAATTAACCATTTACCAAATAGACCTACATCTTTAATATCTCGAAATGGCGCTATTAGAGAACCTGATTCAACCATAAATGAAGCTTGTGAATCTCAAATTTTACATAGAGTATTTTTAAAAGAAGGTCTTGATCTTAAAATCTTTGAACCGAAAATCAAAAATGAAGCTAATATTGATGTTGAGGTAAAGTTTTATTTAATACCGGTTAAATTACAAGATACAGAACCGACAAAATTTAATGAAGACGATCGTAAAAAACTTTTAGATGTGGGCGGTTTTGAATACGAAGCATCAGAAAATCCAATCAAAGTAAAATTATTATGTAGGGATAAAAATGGTAAAACAAAATGTTATGGCCCGAAAAATTCTAGTTTAACAACCGAAGAGTTAAATAATTTAAAAGGAAAAATAAATTTAAATCATATCTCAGATACAGATTTTGCGAACTTATATACTGATTATGATATTAGTTATCATAATTATGAAGTAGAAGTAAAACCAAAACCAACTTATAAAAATTTTTTCGGTTCTTATGTTGTTTTTGATAATCAATTTTATGATGTATCTTCGAAAAAAATAAAATATAAACATGATTGGTTAGGTCAGAACTTAGAAAATCCAATCCCAGCAAAATTATTATATAATAACAGGAAAGGATACGGATATTATTACCCGAAAAATAATGAGTTCACAACCCAAGAGTTAAGCGCAATGCAAGGTTTAACTTCTATCCCAAATGACCATAATATTGAATTATATGAATTTATTTCATATAATAATTCTAGTTCTACAAAAATGACAACACCGAAACCAACTTCTAAAATTCCTAGTATTGATGACATTAATGACATCATTAATAAGAAATCAAGTACACAAAAATATTATCTTTATGGAGATGAAAGTATAAATATAGCAAGTTCAAATTTTTCAGACTTTAAATATCCAAAATTAATCACTAAAAACGATAAAACAGCTCCAAATAATTATGACAAAATAGAAACTCTTATTTTGATTAATTTTTGGAACGAAATGAGTTTAAATGATGATTTTTTTACCGCAGTTGCAGAATCCGAAAAAATAAATTCTGGATCACTAAAAAATCTTTATACTGATGAAACTCACGAATTAACTTTATTTACACAAATCACTTATACTTTAGTTGATAACGATGGCAAATCTCATACTTTAACAACAGGATGTAAAGGAACTAACTTAAAAGATATGCAACTTAATAATTCTAAAGCAGGTACAGGAGGAGGAGGTTCTGGACAAAGAATTACTGTTAGAGCTAAACAAAAGAATACAAACACCAATACAGATACCGATAAAAACATCGCATATAGTTGAAATTCATAATATTAATTTTAAATAATAAATTATTTTATTCAAAAAAATATTTATAATATACAAAAAAACAGAGGCTTATTAAAATGTTTTTAGAAAGAAAAATTCAAAATCTCTTTTTTTTAATTTTTATAATTATTCTTGTCTGGGTTACCCCTTTATATTTAGTTAAAGCTAAAGTTCTTAAAATTTCGCAAAAAAATCCTTCTTTTGCAAAAACAATAAATTCTAAATCAAATAATACTAAATTACACTCGCCAGCTAAATTAACTTTCGATATTTCCGATTTAGATGATATAGAAAAAACTAAAGAGGAAAGAAAATATTTTTATAAATTAACTTTTGAAGATAACGATTTGTTGAAAAAGTTAAAGTTAAATAAAGAGTTAAATAAAGACAAAAAAGCGTCAGAAGACAAATTAGAAGAAAAATTAGAAGACAAATCATTCGTTTGCCATTTAAATACAAGTATTTTCGATTCAGATAATAATCCTTTAACTGATTTATTTGACATTAAATGTTCTTATCGCAAAAGTGGCACAAAGGATTCTTTTGTTGAATTTGAAAATTTATCTCAATCTAGATTTTTTTATAAAATCGATATAGATAAAAAGAGATTAGAACGACAAGAAAGAGATTTTTCTTTTTTTAAAATAGATTTAAAAGAATGGGCATATGATATCCAAATAGAAATTAAAACTAAAAAATTAAATCCGGAAGAATATAAAACTAAAAAATCATATTCGGAAAAATGTGATGAATTACTTGAAAAATATAAGAAATTAGAAAATAAAAAAATTAAATTAAAATGTGAATTAGATATTACTGATAAAGATAATTATCCTGTTTATTTATTTGAAAATATATCTAAAACAATTAAAAATATATCTAAAACAAATTTTGATTCTGATTTTATTTTAAGTTCAGATGTTAAAATTTTGTCAAATCCTATTTGGTTAGTCTTTAAAAAGAATAATGAATTTCTTATTTGGGATTTGATTTTTAAACAAGAAGTTAAATATAAAGAATATCAAGATTTAATGAATTTGTATCATTCTTCTTATTCTTCTTGGAAAAAAATAATTGAAGAAAAAATTGACAACGACAAAAAATCTGACCTAAAATTAAGTAGTTTAAAGTCCCAAGTTGATTCATGTTATAAAAATTATAATTTAGATACTTCAAATCAGATAAAAAAAGAAAAATATGAATCATCTGATAAAGAATATAAAGAACATATAAAAAAAAAAGAAGACGAAATTGAACAAAAATTTAATAGTAACAATTTTTCTAGAATAAAACTTTACTTTCTTAAAGAAATTTATGACATTAATAATTCTGATACTCATTCTTCTTTACATGTAAAATTCGATTGGGAGGATATAGGTGAAATTAAATACGACGGCGGTAAATCAAATAAAAGTTTTGATGATTTGATCTTAAAACAATATAATGAATGGCAAAGACAAAATTCAGGAAAATCAATAGAAAGAAAACCTTCAGAAATAAAAGAAACATGTGACCGATTAAAAAATCTATTGAAAGAAAAATTATCGGTTGAAGAATATTCTAAAATGATGTATAATTTGAATAAAGAAAATTGGAATATAGTCGAAAATACAGTTGGAAAAGCATTTGCGGAATATCTAAAAAACAATTATACATCTGTTGGAAATAAAAAAATTCTCCAAAATATAAAAAGAGAAGAATCGGAACAAATTGACAAAACTAATGTCGGAAATGAAGAAATTCTCCGAAATAGAAAAAGAAAAGAATTGGAACAAATTGACAAAAGTAAAAAAGATTATATGAAAAAAATACAAATTAGAATAAATAAAGATTATATGAAAAAAACTAAAGAAAATGCTATTGCAGTGTTTAGTTCTCAATCCCAATTTGTTACGCCACAAATACTTAATGAAGATGAGACAATTTGTTACGCCACAAATACGTAATGAAGAAGAGACAGTAAGAGAATAAAAAGTTGTATAATTATTATTTTTAATTAAAAAGAGGAAAGGCAAAATTTTTTTGAAAAAAGAAATCGAAACAAATAAAAAAAAAACAATAAAAACTAAAAAACAAACAACAATTGATAAAAAAAATAAAGATCAACCAATTGTTATTAAGTTGAATATGCCCGAAACACCGATAAACGGAAATAATAATTTATTTTTTTGGAATTTGATCAATTTAATTATTTCTATTGGAGTTATATCAAGTTGCCTTTTTACTTTTTTAAAATCTAAAAATCAAATGAAAGAGATTGAACAAAATATAAACAACTTTCAAAAACATAATAATCAAGTAACTGATAATTTAGAAAAATCTGTTAATGATTTAAGAAATCAATCTTTAGATTATACTTTAGAAGACGAAGTTTATACAGAACTATTAGATAGAGTAGGAAAAGAATTTAATTTAACAAAAGAATCAGATCCAAAGCAAGACAAAATATCAGAATCGAATCCAGAAAATAAAGACAAAATATCAGAATCGAATCCAGAAAATAAAGACAAAATATCAGAATCGAATCCAGATCCAGAACAAAAAAAAATATCAATAGATAGCTCAAAAGATATCTCAAAAAAAAATGATGATAAAAAAGGAAATTACGATTTCAAACCAGCTAATTCTAATAAATTTTTATCATTTGATAAACTAATCGGATTCAAAGAAGAATTAACAGCGTGCGACGGATTCTTAGACTACTTAAAAAACAAATCAAATTACCAAGGAATCGGAGATGTCGAAGCACCATTAGGAATCTTAATGTACGGATGTCCTGGTACTGGTAAAACAACATTAGCTCGTGCATTAGCAAAAGAGACTGATTTACCATTTTTCGAAGTAAGCAGTTCTATATTTTCTCAAAAATATAAAGGAATTGCAGGACAAATGGTCCAAGACTTATTTGCAGCAGCAAGACAAACAGCTGAAGAAGCAAATGGAACAATTATCTTTTTAGACGAATGCGAAACTATTTTCGCTGATTTAGCATCACTTGAAGCTGGATCTGAAATCGCAAACGTTGTTAACCAATTCAAAACCGAAATGACATCAGTTGACAACAACCCAGAAAAACCGATTTTTGTCATTGGTGCAACTAACCACGTCGAACGAATCGACGAAGCAATAAAATCAAGATTCACTTACAACATCGAAGTCAAACCAGGAAACAAAGATGAACGTCAAAAAATGTTAGAATTCTTAATTAACAAACGTAAAAATCCATATTGTTCTACATCAAAAGATTATTTATTTAATGTTATTAACGAATCATTAGAACGTTTACCAAAAGAACAAGAATTTTTAAAAGCAAATCGTACACTCGAAAACCTTTTAAAAACAACAGTCAGCGTATTTGCAAGAAACCGTGGAACTGATGAAAACAAAAGAACAGTAATTCAAAAAGAAGATTTACAACAAGCATACAAAATGATAATTTCACCCAACATTGACATTTTAAACAAAATAGAAGATGAATTAGTTAAATATAATTACAATAATTACAATAATTACAATAATTACAATAATTACAATAATTACAATAATTACAATAATTACAATAATTACAATAATTACA
>NZ_JAHRHX020000086.1:0-1946 GCF_020312115.2 Candidatus Phytoplasma sp. AldY-WA1 | reverse complement strand
AAATTTATTTACAAAAATTTACAACAGTACGACCAGTTTATAATAAAAGCGAGAAATACAAATCCTCGATTAAAGGAAAAATATAAAAAAATGAAATTAAAACAATTTTTTGATAATAAAGAAAAAAAACAAAAAATATTTTACTATTCCGACGACAAAACTATTCAGTTTATTAGCGAATATAACGAAAACGGCCAAATAATTAAATTAACAGAATACCAAGAAGACGGCAAAACTATTTTGGCAATTGACGAATACAACGAAAACGAAACATTAGTTAAAAGGACAATCTACCAAGACGACGGCAAAACTATCACACAAATTGACGAATACAACGAAAAAGGCCACAAAACTAAAGCAAAATTCTACCAAAACGACGGTAAAACTATTAAAAAAATTATAAAATATAACGACGACAAAACTATTAAGGGAATTAAAGAATACAACGAAAACGAAAAATTAGTTAAAATAACATTATACCAAAAAGACGACAAAACTATTTTTACAATCGACGAATACAACGAAAACGAAAAATTAGTTAAAACAACATTATACCAAGAAGACGGCAAAACTATTAGGTTTATTGTCGAATACAACGAAAACGGCCAAAAAACTAAAGCAACATTCTACAAAGACGACGGAAAAACTATTAGTTTTATTGTCGAATACAACGCCAACGGCCAAAAAACTAAAGCAACATTATACCAAGACAACGGCAAAACTATTAAAAAAATTATAAAATATAACGACGGCAAAACTATTTTAGTAATTGAAGAATACAACGAAAAAAAAAAATTAGTTAAAAAAACATTCTACCAACCCGACGGCAAAACTATTAGGTTTATTGTCGAATACAACGAAAACGGCCCAAAAACTAAAGCAACATTCTACCAACCCGACGGCAAAACTATTAAGGCAATTGATGAATACAACGAAAAAAAAAAATTAGTTAAAAAAACATTCTACCAACCCGACGGCAAAACTATTAGTTTTATTATCGAATACAACGAAAACGGCCAAAAAACTAAAGTAACAATCTATCAAACTGACGGCAAAACTATTTCATCAATTGGTGAATACAACGAAAACGGCCCAAAAATTAAAGCAACATTATACCAAGAAGACGGCAAAACTATTAAGGGAATTGAAGAATACAACGAAAACGAAAAATTAGTTAAAGCAACATTATACCAAGAAGACGGCAAAACTATCAAACAAATTAACGAATACAACGAAAACGGCCAAAACACTAAAGTAAAATTCTATCAAGACGACGGCAAAACTATTAGTTTTATTATCGAATACAACGAAAACGGCCAAGAAATTAAAACAACATTCTACAACCCCGACGGAACGAAAAAATAATATGAAAAATACAAAAAAACAAATAAAAAATAAAATAAACGTCCGCATTATTCTAAAAAAGTGTAAATAAATTCATTTTTAATACCGAAAAGACTAGTTAAAAAAACTAGTCTTTTTTTTAGTAAAAAGAGTTTTTAAAAATATGCAGTGTTAAAAAAACATTTACATTTTTTTATAACACTGCGACCAGCTATTAAAAAATCAAAAATACCGATTGTTACCGCGATAGGGCATGCATTTAATACTGCTTTTTCTGATTTAGTAGCTTATGATAATGCTATTACACCCACATCTGGTATTCAAAAGGTTCTTGAGTTAATAAAATTTTTTGATAAGGCGAAAAACAATTATGAAAATCATAATGATAAATTATTAGATTTGTATTTAGGAAAAATTATTGATTATTCATTTAAAAAACAAAATGATTTAATTCAACAAAAAGAATCTTTATCTCAACAAAAAGCAGAATTAATAAAATTTCAAAATACTTTAACTCAAAAAGAAGAAGATTTATTAACAGAAACTCAAAATTATTTCATTATTCGGAACAGAACAGTTAAAAATTCGAAAAGGAATAGTAT
>NZ_JAHRHX020000009.1:0-25768 GCF_020312115.2 Candidatus Phytoplasma sp. AldY-WA1 | reverse complement strand
ATAAAAAAATAAAATTTCTAAATTTATTATTAAGTAATTAAAAAATTAATAATTTGATCATAAAATTAAGACCCGTTAGGGTCTTTTTTTTATAATATTAAAACAAATTACATATTAAATTGATTAGTTATAATTATCTTAAATATGATAATAAAAATAAAATAAGGTCAAAAAATTATTTTGTTTTTAAGAAAAAGAGCATTAAAAATGAATAAATTTAAACAGAGTATAACAGAAATTGAATCGTGTTATTTTGATTTATTATTTAATCTTTTTAAAGAAATTGATATTTTTTTATTAGAAGACAAAACAATCAACAACGAAAAAATAGAAGAACAAATTAACAAATTGATTAAACGAATTAAATATTTGTTATTTTGTAAAGTATCTAATTTTAAATTTCGCAGTGTTATAAAAAAATGTAAAGTTTGTTTTAAATAGCCTTTTCGGTATTAAAAATAAATTTATTTACACTTTTTTAAAACAATGCGAAAATAAGTATTTTTTTAAATTAAAAATAAGTTTTTCATATTTTTAATTAAAATTATTTATTTTTTAAACAATTAATTTGTTTGATAATTTTGCTTATTTTAAAATTTTTAATTTGATTAAAGATAGTTATTAAATGTTCTTTAGAAATAGTTTGTATTTGTTTTTGAATTTTAAAATAAGAACTATTTAAAGATTCTGACATTTTTTTAATTTTTTCATTTTCTTCTGACATTTTTAATAAATTATTTTCTATTTTATTTAAAGAATTATTTAAAATGTGTTCTTTCATTTGTCGAAAACTTTTATTTATTTCTTCTTCATCACGAAATTTTTGTTTTTTTTCTGAAAGAGCCGAAATTAATTCTTTATTTTTTCTTCCTAAAGCAGTAATAATATTCAAAAAAATTATTAAATAAGGAGGCCTAATAATGAACATATTTTTATATTCATTTACTTTTTTAACCGGATTATCATTTTCTGTGTCATATTCTAATTCGCTTACTAATAAGGCGAATTCTAAATTTTTATTATTACGGTCTTTATCTAATTTTTTAAAAAATTGTTCATTTTTTTGTTTTTTAGTTTTTTCTAATAATTTCGTTTCTGATTTCATTTCTAAAATAGCTGAAGTTAAAATTTCATTTTCTTTTTTGTTTTGGTCAGAATGTAATTTATAAATAAAATCCCCTTTAGTTCCGTTAATAATTTCGTTATCTTTATACCATGAAATATCATCAGTAATTAATATTTGATTTTGCATTTCATTATCACACCATTTTTCTAAATTTTCACCTATTAACTTGATGTTAAAATTGGCTCTTGTTAATGTTAATTTAGTAATTTCATTTTTTAACTTATTAATTTCGTTGTTTTTTATATTTTCTAATTCCATTGTTTGTTTAATCAATAAAATCTTGTTTTCATTCTCATATGTTTTTATTTTTTGTTCATATTCTTGTTGAATTTTTGTTATTGTTGCTTGCATTTCTTTGTTATGTATTTGTGTTTGTAATGAATCTAAATTTAATTCTAAACATTCTTTTAAATTAATTATATCGCCTTTTTGAGCATTTTCTTGTAATTCTAATTCATATGAATTTTTAATTAAAACTTTTATTTTTTTCATATTTTATTTTTATTTAATTTTTTTTAAAGAAATAATTTCGTTAAAATTAATTACTTTTTCTTTGATATTGGTTAAACAAAAATAACCTTTCCTAATAAATTGGAATTTGTTATGATTTGTATTTATATCTAATCCGCCTTCAACAAAAGCTTTTTTTTGTATCCAAGAAGAATGATTAAATTCTGCTTTTAAATCTTGAGGATTATTATTTTCAAAAAGAGGTTGATAAAAATTTAAAAAAGCTTTTTTAGCTGTATTCATTTCTACAAAATGAATAGTTCCGTTAGGTTTTCTTTCATTGAAAGAAGTGCCACTTTTTGTTTTTGGATCGTAGGTAGCTAAAATCTCAATAATTTCGCCTTTTTTATTTTTTACAATATCTACTGCTTTAATAAAATAAAAATAAAATAATCTTACTTCCTCATTTAAAAATAATTTTTTAGATTTAGGATCTAATTTTTCAATTTGGAAATCTGATTTTTCAATATAAATATGTTTAGAAAAAAAAACTTTTCGTATTCCTAAATCAAGATCTTTATGATAAGGCACATCAGAAGATTCTATTTTATCTTCGGGATAATTAATAATAGTTACTTTTAAAGGTTCATCTATAACCATTATTTTTTTAGCTTTTTTTTGTAAATCTTCTCTTAAAAAA
The DNA here is from genome assembly GCF_020312115.2 of Candidatus Phytoplasma sp. AldY-WA1. Classification (NCBI taxonomy): domain Bacteria; kingdom Bacillati; phylum Mycoplasmatota; class Mollicutes; order Acholeplasmatales; family Acholeplasmataceae; genus Candidatus Phytoplasma; species Candidatus Phytoplasma sp. AldY-WA1. Next base: position 23,492 of record NZ_JAHRHX020000009.1, on the reverse strand, counting down.
GAATATAACATATCTTTATTAACATAAGTATTATTTTTAGAAAGACCTATTTCCAAAATAAATTTTTTAATAGATTCAGGAGTATATCCTTTATTTCTCATACCTCTTAAAGTTGGCATTCTAGGATCATCCCATCCTTGAACTAAACCAGAATTAACTAAAAATTTTAAACTTCTTTTGCTTAAAATAGTTTGTGTAATATTAATACGACCAAATTCGATTTGAGTCGGAACATGTTCCATTTCAGTTTCTTTTATAACCCAATCATATAAAGGTCGATGATCTTCAAATTCCAAAGAACATAAAGAATGTGAAATACCTTCGATTGCATCTTCTAAAGGATGCGCAAAATCATATGAAGGAAAAATAAAATAATGTTTATTTTTTAAAGTATAAGCGTCAAGAATTTTATATAAAACAGGGTCTCTTAAATTCATATTAGGACTTGCCATATCAATTTTAGCTCTTAAAACTTTATTTTCTTCTTTAAAAACACCATTTTTCATTTTTTCAAATAATTCTAAATTTTCTTCTATAGTACGATTACGATAAGGAGAATTTATTCCTGGTGTAAATAAATCTCCTCTATAATTTTTTAATTCTTCTGCACTCAAATCATCTACAAATGCTAAATTTTTTTTAATTAATATAACTGCTCTTTTGTACATTTCTTCGAAATAATCAGAAGCGAATAAAATTTTATCTGGTGTATAACCTAACCATTTGACATCTTTGAGAATAAAATCCACATATTCTTGTTTTTCGACAGTAGGATTTGTATCGTCGTATCTTAAATAAGTTTTTCCGTTAAAAAATTTGGCTAATTCGAAATTAATAATAATAGATCGTGCGTGTCCTAAATGAAGAAAACCATTTGGTTCTGGTGGAAAACGAGTAATTACTTTTGTATATTTTTTATTTTTTAAATCTTTTGTAATAATACTCTTGATAAAATTCGATTCTTGAAACATTTATTAAAAAACCTCACTTATTTTATCAGTAAATTTGTATATAATATATATTTTATATTTTTTGATTATCCTATAGATAAATCAGGATTTGCCGTTAAATTATATTCTTTCTTTCCTTTAGAGGACCCAAATATATTTTGATAATAAGCGGCAACTCCGATCATAGCTGCTTGATCAGTGCAATATATAGGAGAAGGGATGATCAATCTTAATTCTGGAAAAGCATTTTTAAATTGATTTTTCAAAAATTGATTAGAAGCTACTCCACCTACAATTATTAACTCTTTAGAAGGATATAAATTTAAAGCTCTTTTAGTTTTTGTTATTAAAACATCTGCGACACTAGATTGAAAAGAAGCACAAATACTATTAATATCTGAATCAATATTGTTTCTTTTATTAATAAAATTTATAATTTTACTTTTTAAACCTGAAAAGCTAAAATTTAAATTTTTATTTTTTAAATAAGGGCGTGGAAATGAAAATAAATCTTCTCCTTTTGATGCTAATTTTTCAATTATAGGACCTCCGGGATAACCTAAATTTAAAGTTCTAGCGATTTTATCATAAACTTCACCTACTGCATCATCTAAAGTAGTTCCAATTTCTTTAATTTGAAAGTGATTATTAAAATAAAACAATTCCGTATGTCCTCCCGAAATCAAAAGAACTAAGGAAGGAAATTTTATTTCATTCTCTATTTGAGAAGCATAAATATGGCCTATCAAATGATTAACACCTATTAAAGGTTTATCATAAATGTAAGCAAAAGTGTTTGCAGCATTAACACCAGCAAATAAAGAACCTATTAAACCAGGGCCTTGAGTTACAGCTACCAAATCAATTTCTCGAGGATTTATTTGAGCTTTTCTTAAAGCTTCTGCTAAAACCAAAGTAATAATTTCTACATGTTTACGAGAAGCTAATTCTGGAACTACGCCACCAAATTTTTGATGATATTTTATTTGCGAAAAAATCACATTAGATAAAATATCTTTCCCATCTTTTACAACTGCAATGCTTGTTTCATCACAACTAGTTTCAATTGATAAAATAATCATATTATATAAAATTACCTAACTTCTTTCTTTTTTTAAAAACGAAATTGAAATTATATTTCAAGATTAAATATAATAATTAGGAATTAAATAAGAAATTTGTTCTACTTTTTTCATATAAAAAAAAATTTTTAAAGGAGATATTTTAAAATTATCTTTATCTAATAATAAATGATTTTCGAAACCATCTAAAAAATCTTTTTCATAAATATTTTCGGATAAAATAATTTCTTCATTTTTTAAACTTAAACTATAAAAAAAATTTCGTTTCGCATAAATCTTAGGAGTTTTGATTTTTTGTGTATATCCGCTAGATAGTAGTAACAAACTACTTATTTCATATAAAGATATATCTAGTTCTAAAGATAAAATTTTTGATGTCAAAACTGCTAATCTACTTCCTATATAAGAACCTGGACCAACACCAACAATAATACCGTATAAATCTTTTAAATTTAAATTATTTTTTTCTAATATTCGAGAAATTAAAGGAATTATTTCAGAAACAAAATTTTTTTTTAATAAATTCGTTTCTATACTAATAATGTCAGTCGAAGTACTCAAAATAACTATTTGAACATTAGTAGAAACATCTAAAATAATATATTTTTTAATTTTATCCGAAACCATATATGAAAAATATCACTTTCTTATATTTGATATTCAATATTAAAATGTATCAATATTTTTTTCTATTAAAATATCTCTTTTTTGACTATTCAAAACTTTAATTTGAATTCTAAAATCCCAATAATTAAAAAAAGAAATTATATTTTGATTTGTCTCAATTACTACAATATCGCCTTCATCTGTATTTTCCAATAATTCTTCTATTTCTATTGAAAAGTATTTCATTTGTTTTTTATAATCATATTTATCATCCAAAAGACGGTATAAATCTAAATGATGTAATTTTTGTTCTTTATTTTGATGTGTTTTTAATAAAAGAAAAGTAGGACTCTTAATTTCGGTTTTAATACATAATTTTTTAGCTATTCCTTTAGTAAAAATTGTTTTCCCGGCCCCTATTCTTCCTTCAATAATAATAATACATCTTTTTTTTTCTTTATTTAAATAATTTTGAATAATTGTTTTACACAAATCAAACCCTAACTTCTTAGTTTGAGCTTCTGAAAAAGTTGTGATATTGTAATAATTTTTTGTTTTCAAAAAAAACATATCGAGTCAAACCTTAATAAATTATTTTAATATAAAAAAATAAAAAACAACTAATTTTTATAAAAAATTTATTTAGATGTTTTTTTATTTAAAAATTCAAAAATACTAATTTACAAAATATCTATTTTTTCTTTATCATTGATATTGATAATAACAAAATTAAATAATTTATCAGAATCTTTTAATTTAACTAATTTATTTCCTTGAGTTACTTTTGATTTAGGAGTTGGAATTTTGTTATTGTTAACTAATCGAATTATTTTACCACGATCAGAAATTAAAACTAATTCTTCGCCATTAAAAACAGCTTTTAATGCGATAATTTTACCATTTTTAGAAGTAATTTTTAAAGTTTTTATTCCTTTTCCGGCTCTTTTTTGATTTTTATATTCGTTAATTTTATTTTTCTTACCATATCCTAATTCAGTAACAACTAAAATATCTTGTTTATTTGATTCAACAATTGTAGCTCCTATCAAAGTTTCATCAGAATTTAATTTCATTCCAATCACTCCACTACCCATTCTACTAGTTTGTTTAATAGTTTTTTCGTTAAAACGAATAGCTTTACCATCAGAACTCGCCATAATAATATCTTGTTCACCTGAACTTTTTAAAACTGTCAAAACTTCATCATCATTTTTTAAAGTGAAAGCTATTTTGCCTTTGCTTTGAATATTTTGATAATCTGAAATATTATTTCTTTTTATTAAACCTTTTTTAGTTATTAGAACTAAATAATTATGTTCTTGTTTTAAATGAGGGTTAATACTTGCAACAGAAGTTAAGAATTCTCCTTCGCTTAAAGGAACTAAATTTATAAGTGGTATACCTTTTGCTTGTCGAGAATAATCAGGTATTTCGTAACCCTTCATGCGGTAAACTTTTCCTTTGTTTGTAAAAAATAATTGATAATCATGAGTAGAAGTAATAACTATGTGTTTTACGAAATCATTTTCATTCATAGTGATTCCGCTGACACCAGTTCCACCTTTATTTTGTTTTTTATAAGTATCTAAATCTAAACGTTTGATGTAACCTTTATTAGTAATAGTAATAAGAATAGACTTTTCTTGAATTAAAGTTTCTTCAGATATATTAATTTCTACATCTTTTCTTATTAAAGTTTGTCTTTCGTCTTGAAAAACCTTTTTTAATTGCAGTAATTCTTTTTTAAGAATTTGTTCTTTTTTAGTTTGAGAATTAATAATAATTTCACATTCTGAAATTTGTTTAATTAAATTTTGTTCTTCTGTTTTTATTTTTTCTACTTCTAAATTTGTTATTTTTTGTAAACTCATCTCTAAAATATATTTACTTTGAATTTCATCAAAATTATATTTTAACATTAATTTTTCACGTGCTTCTTTAACATTACTAGAACTTTTTATTAATTCAATTGCGTCATCGATATCATTTAAAACAATTACCGCTGATTGAATTAAATGTTTTTTTGATAAAGCGTTTTTTAATTCAAATTGTTTTTGGCGATTAATTATATTTATTCTAAAAGTGAAAAAAGCTTCTAAGATTTGTTTCAAATTAACAAGTTGAGGTTTTTTATTAATTAAAACAATCATATTAAAATGAAAAGATACTTGTACTTGAGAACGTTTATACAAATTATTTAAAAATATTTTAGGATTAATGTCTTTTCTTAAATCAATAACAATTTTAATACCTTGGCGATTAGAAGACTCGTCTCTTAAATCTGTAATTCCGTCTAAAATTTTGTTTTTCTGCAAAGAAACAATATTTTTAATTAAATTACTTTTTTTCATTTGATAAGGAATTTCTGTAATAATTATCGAACTTTTATTTTTTTCAGAAGTCACAATATTAATTTTAGAACGAATAATAATTTTTCCTCTTCCTTTTTCATAAATTTCTTGCAATTTATCAACTTCTAAAATTTCTCCACCAGTAGGAAAATCAGGACCTTTAATATATGTAACTAATTCAGAAATAGAAATCTCTTTATTATTTATATAAGCGGTCAAAGCATCAATAACTTCACCTAAATTATGAGAAGGAATATTAGTAGCCATTCCTACAGCTATACCCGTCGCTCCATTTACTAAAAGATTAGGAAAACTTGTCGGAAGAATTACTGGTTCTTTTTCGCTTCCATCATAATTATCTACAAAATCAATAGTGTTCTGATCTATTTCTTTAATTAATTCCATTGCTATTTTTGACATACGTACTTCTGTATAACGCATTGCCGCAGCAGAATCTCCATCAATAGAACCAAAGTTACCGTGCCCATCAATTAAAGGATAACGATAATTAAAATTTTGTGCCATTCTTACCATTGCTTCATAAATACTACTATCACCATGAGGATGATATTTACCCATAACATCACCGACAATTCTAGCAGCTTTTTTATAACTAGTTTGTGCAGTGACACCTAATTCTTTCATACTATATATAATTCTTCTTTGAACAGGTTTTAAACCATCTTGAATTTCTGGTAAAGCTCTTGAAACAATAACACTCATGGCGTAATCTAAAAAAGATTTTTCCATTTCTTGACTAATATTTACTTCTTTAACAGATCCTATATTATTTATTTCTGAAATATCAGAATTCGAATTATTTAAAGAATTATTTTTTTTAATTTTATTTGACATAATTTAATCGCCTTTTTAATATTAATAAATTAAAAATCTATATTTGCTTTGTAAGCGTTTTCTTCAATAAATTTTTTTCTTTGAGAAACAAGTTTACCCATTAATTTATCAAAAATTTTATCAGCTTCTACAGCATCTTTCAAACATACTTTTAATAAAGTTCTGTGTTTTGGATCCATAGTAGTGTCCCAAAGTTGTTCTGGATTCATTTCGCCTAAACCTTTGTATCTTTGTGAAGAAATTTTTTTATTTTGAATTTCAATGCTATTTTTATATTCTTTATAATCTTTTTCATTATAAAAATATTTAATTTTTTTATTTTTTTCTACTTTATATAGAGGCGGTTGTGCAAAATAAATATAACCATTTTCAATTAAAGGTTTTAAATTTCTAAAAAAGAAAGTAAGAATTAAAGTTCTAATATGTGCTCCGTCGACATCAGCATCTGTCATTATAATAATACGATGATAACGCGCTTTACTTAAATTAAATTCTTTATCAATACCAGTTCCTATCGCTTGTATTAAAGACACAATTTCATTATTACTTAAAACTTTTTCTGAATGAGATTTTTCTACATTAATAATTTTACCTCTTAATGGTAAAATAGCTTGAAATTGAGAATCTCTTCCTTGTTTAGCAGAACCTCCTGCTGAATCTCCCTCTACAATATATAATTCAGATAACATAGGATCTTTTGTATAACAATCAGTTAATTTGGAATTAAAATTTAATAATTCTAAAGACATTTTTTTTCTAGTAATTTCACGTACTTTTTTAGCAGCTATTCTAGCTTTCATAGATAATAAACATTTATCTATTATTTGCTTAGCTTCTTGAGGATTTTCTAATAAATGACTTTCCAAAAATTCACCAAAAGATTTAGAAATAAATTGTCTAACTTCATGACTACCTAATTTATTTTTAGTTTGTCCTTCGAATAATGGATTAGGATGTTTTAAAGAAATAATAGCCGTAAGACCTTCTAAAGTATCTTCACTAATTAAGCTTGTTTCTTTTTTTAATATTTTTTTATCTTTAGCATATTTATTTAATATCCTATTTAAAGCTATTTTAAAACCTTCTTCGTGTGTTCCACCTTCTTTTGTAGGAATATTATTAACAAAAGAATAAATATTTTGGCTATATTTATTTGTATATTGGAAAGTAATTTCATAAAATATATTATCAAAAAAATATTCTTTATAAAAAATTTGAGTTAACGTACTTTTATTCTGATTTAAGTATAAAATATATTCCTTAACTCCTTCTTTATAATAAAAATTAAATTTTTGAGCTGGTTGGACTCTGCTATCAGTAATATTTAATTTAATATTTTTGTTCAAAAAAGCTAACTGTTGCATTCTATCTTTTAAAACATCTAATTTATAATTAAAATTTGTCATAATTTCAAAAATTTCCGGATCAGGAGTAAATGTAATTATTGTTCCTTTTTTATCTGTGAAACCTTTTTTAGTTAAAGGAATGATTGGTTTTCCTTGTTCATATTTTTGATAATATATTTCGTTATTCAAATGAATTTCGACAGTAAACCAAGAAGAAAGAGCGTTTACAACAGAAGCTCCAACTCCATGTAATCCTCCAGAGATTTGATAAGAAGAATTATCAAATTTTCCGCCCGCATGCAAAGTTGTCAAAATAGTTTCTACAGCTGGTTTATTAGTTTTTGGATGGATGTCAACTGGTATACCCCTTCCATTATCAGAAATACGAACAACATTATTATCTAAAATTTCTAAATTAATTTCGTCAGCGAAACCTGCTAACGATTCATCTATAGAATTATCTATAATCTCCCAAACTAAATGGTATAAACCTTTTTCTGAAGTAGAACCGATATACATACCAGGTCTTATCCTAACAGCTTCTAATCCTTCTAAAACTTGAATACTTTCAGCGTCATATTTCTTGATTTTAGTCATTTATAAATTCAAAATCTCCTATTATATTTTAAATTAAAACAAATTTAAATATTTTTTTATATCATAAAAAATTTTTTTATCAAAAAATATAATTTAAAACAATATAAAACATTTATAAAAATTATAACATAAAAAACGCTAACTTTATAAATTAGCGTTTTTACGTTATTTATTTTTATTCTAAATATTTTTTTAATAAATAATAACACCTACTTAATAGTAATAAAAACTATTTTTAAATATATTGATTATATTATAATAATTTTGAGTAATAAGTTATAAAAAAATCTACTTATATTTTAGTCAATATTAAAATATTATTAATATTTTATTAAAAAAATGCAAATTTTTATTCTTAATTATTTTTTTATTTATAATTTTAAAATAATAAGGCTTTTATTAATAAAAACTCTTGAAAAAAATAAGATTGTAAATATATTTATGGTTTTAAAAAATAAAATGATAAATATATTTAAATTTTAATACCTTCAGATATTTTACTTTATGATGCCGATTTTATTACTTTTTAGACTCATATTTAAAAAAATTTATAATTAACTCGTATTTGAACTAATCTTTTTGTTTAATAAAAAAGAAACCTAAATAATTAAAAATCATTGAATCAAAATATAAAAAAATTAATATAATTTAAATATGATTTTTTCTTATTTTAATTCAAAAAAATCTATATACAATATTTTATAAATTAGATTTTAAAATTAATATTATTCGATAAGTCAAAGATTGAGAATATTATAATTATATTTTATCAAAAAAATCATCAAAAATTATCATCTCAATAAAATTAAGAATAAAATTTTGAATTTTTATAAAATATAAATTAACAATAATAAAATAAATAAAAATAAAAAAACAATAATAAATATTATATAATTTTTCGAATTATTTACATTTTGTCGTTTAAATATATTATAAGTAACTGAAACTTTTCCTTCAAAATCTTTAGAAACTATAATGGTGCCTTCAGGATTTAATATCCCATCAACTTGAAGATCGTTTTTATCCAAAATAGGATTTAAATTTTTAATTTTTGTTATAATTATTTGATTATTAATTTCGTCCAAAATTCCTAATTTTGTTGTTTTCAAAACATCTTTTAATCGAAAAGTTTGTTGCGGAATTTGTGAAGGAATTTGTGAAGGAATTTGTGAAGGAATTTGTGAAGGAATTTGTGAAGGAATTTGTGAAGGAATTTGTGAAGGAATTTGTGAAGGAATTTGTGAAGGAATTTTTTTAATATTATAAGTGACTAAAACTTTTCCTTCAAAATCTTTAGAAGCGATTATAGCTTCTTTTAAATTAGGTGTTTCATCAAATCGAAGTTCGTTTTTATTTAAAATAGGATTTAGATTTTTAATTTTATTTATAATTGCTTGAATATTAAAATCATCCAAAGTTCCTAATTCTGTTTTTTTTAAAACATCTTTTAACTTAGGAGTTTGTGGTATATTTTGTTTAATATTATAAGTAACTGAAACTTTTCCTTCAAAATCTTTAGAAAAGATAATGGCTTCTTTATTACTTATTATTTTTTCAACTTGAATATTATTTTTATTTAAATTAGGATTTATTTTTTTAATTTTATCTATAATTGTCTGATTATTAAGTTCATCCAAAGACCCTAGTTCTGTTGTTTTTAAAACATCTTTTAATCGAAAAGTTTGTTGTGGAATTTGTGAAGGAATTTTTTTAATATTATAAGTGACTAAAACTTTTCCTTCAAAATCTTTAGAAGCGATTATAGCTTCTTTTAAATTCGGCATTTCATCAAATCGAAGTTCGTTTTTATTTAAAATAGGATTTAGATTTTTAATTTTATTTATAATTGCTTGAATATTAAAATCATCCAAAGTTCCTAATTCTGTTTTTTTTAAAACATCTTTTAACTTAGGAATTTGTGAAGGAATTTTTTTAATATTATAAGTGACTAAAACTTTTCCTTCAAAATCTTTAGAAGCGATTATAGCTTCTTTTAAATTAGGTATTTCATCAAATCGAAGTTCGTTTTTATTTAAAATAGGATTTAGATTTTTAATTTTATTTATAATTGCTTGAATATTAAAATCATCCAAAGTTCCTAATTCTGTTTTTTTTAAAACATCTTTTAACTTAGGAGTTTGTGGTATATTTTGTTTAATATTATAAGTAACTGAAACTTTTCCTTCAAAATCTTTAGAAAAGATAATGGCTTCTTTATTACTTATTATTTTTTCAACTTGAATATTATTTTTATTTAAATTAGGATTTATTTTTTTAATTTTATCTATAATTGTCTGATTATTAAGTTCATCCAAAGACCCTAGTTCTGTTGTTTTTAATATTTTCGAAAATCTATTTTCATAAATAAAAGAAAATTTATATTTTTGTAATAAATTATCATTTGATTTAACTAATGTCGGAAATTCTAATACAAAATAATATTTATTACCTGGAATAAAAAAAGAAGTATCAGAAGGGAAATTACTGCTTTTATCAATAATCTTAGCTAATGAAATATTTTTTAAAACAAATGCTTTGTCTTTATCATCTGCCACAATTCTTTTTTGATTTATTTGATTTATCAAACATTGTTTTAAATCGTTTATTTTAGGACTTAACAAATCATTTCTTGATAATAAATCAAAATTATAATTCTTTTCAGCGTAAACTATATTTTTAATACAAATATAAAAAATGAAAATAATAAAATAAAAAAAATATTTTAAATTAATTAGTTTATAATTTTTATTTTTTATCATAATTTATGATGCTACCTTTACTTTATTTTTTAATTAAAGTTAAATATAAATCAATAAATCAAAATATAAAAATCAAATTCTAACTAAATTTTTAATAAAAATATTTTATAAAAATTATTTTTTTGTATAAAAAATATATTTATTTAAATATCATAATTAAACATAAAATAATCTTTTTTAATAAATGTAAAACATTACTAAAAAATATTTTTTTATTATATTTGTATATAATAGAAAATATCTAATATGTTTATATTATATACAAATATAATAATAATTAAAAAATTCTTTTTAATTTAAGCAAAAAAATAAATCAAATTATTTATTTTTTCAATAAAAAATTTGATTTATATACATAATTTGTTTTAATTTAAATTAAAACAAATTATTTTTTATAAAAAAATCATAAAGTTTATCTTCTTCAATATCAGGAGCTATTAATTTAGAATTTTTCTTAACTCCTTCATGATGAGAATTCGCTAATCCAATACCGATATCAGCAGATTTAATCATATCGATATCATTCACTCCATCTCCCATACAAATCAATTGATATTCCGGATATAAAGCTTGAATTTTTCTAATTCCATGGATTTTATTAACATCTTTAGGGACTAAATCTACCCCGCAATTAGTTCTCCAATAATAAATTTCGAATTTTCCCAAATCTTTAATAAATTTTTCAAGTTTTTCATTATTAGGTTCGAAAAGCCAAATTTGATAAACATTATTGTTTAAATAAAATGTAGGTTCTACAACAGAATTTTTATTAGTACAATATTTATGACCTAAAGTAAGTGAAATTAAATCTTGTTCACTAGGAACAATTTCTTTATGAAGTCCTGTCATTCCAATTTTAATACCTGCTGCATGAGCTTTAGCAATTAAATTTTGAACTTCTTTTTTATCAAAAGGTCGATCATCAATTACTTTATCATTAATTTGTGTCAAACCACCATTAAATAAAACTAAATGTTTGAAATAGTGTTGTATTTCACCTAAAACATTTAACCTTTTAATATTACGTCCTGTAGCGATTCCTAAAAAAGTATTAGGTTGCTCGGCTAAAGTTTTAATAGTTTTTAAAGTTTGTGGCAAAATAGTTTGTGATCGAGAACTTAAAATAGTATTGTCAATATCAAAAAAAAACATTCTTTTATTAGAATTCATTAAAATCCTTGAAAACTCCTTTATATTTGGGTTAAAATTAAGCTTTATTAATACTTCCGAAAAGTTCTAATTTCTTTCTAAGTTCTGCTTTTATAGCTAAATAACCTGGTTTTAATAATTGTCTAGGGTCAAAACCTTTATTTATTAAATCTTTTTTTTCTTCGATATATTTTCTAGTGGCTTCTGCAAAAGACAATTGAAATTCAGTATTAACGTTTATTTTAACTACTCCTAAAGAAATTGCTTTTCTAATCATTTCTTCAGGAATACCAGTACCTCCATGAAGTACTAAAGGAGTTTTATTATTAGTTAATTTTTTAATTTTTTCAAAAACTCCAAAATCTAATCCTTTCCAATTATCAGGATATTTTCCATGAATATTACCGATACCAGCAGCCAACATATCAACTCCTAATTCAGCGATTTTTTGACATTCATAAGGATCAGCGTTTTCACCTTGGCCTATAATACCGTCTTCTTCTCCACCAATTCCACCTACTTCAGCTTCAACTAAAATACCTTTTTTATGACAAAGAGAAACAATTTCTCTAGTTTTCTTTAAATTCTCTTCAAAAGGATAACTACTTCCATCAAACATAACCGAAGTGAAACCCGATTCTAAAGCTTCTTTTGCGCCTTCATAAGATCCGTGATCTAAATGTAAAATAACAGGAGTAGAAATATTATAAAAAAGATCTAAATTTTTTACTAAAGAAGACACTGTTTTAAAACCACCCATATATTGAGCAGCTCCTTCTGAAACTCCTAAAATAACAGGTGATTTTAATTCTTCAACAGTTTCTAAAGCAGCTTTAATCCATTCTAAATTATTAATATTAACCTGTATTATTGCGTATTTATTTTCATGTGCCTTTTGAATAATTTTTCTATCTGAAGTTAACACGTTTTTTCCTTTCTTGGAAACCATTAACAAAATTATAAATTTATTTTTAAAAAATAAAAAAATTCAAAATTTTCAATATAATTTATTTTAAACAAGTGTAACCATTTTTAAAAGTAAACGAGTTAATTGACTTACATAACTCATTTCGTTATCATACCAAGAAATCAATTTTACAAAACGTGGTCTTTCTTTTAAAATTTGAACTGTATTAGAATCAAATAAAGAACCAAAACTTGTTCCAATAATATCAGATGAAACAATCGGATCTTCAATAAAAGCTAAAGTTTCATTGGCGCTTTTTTTGAAAACATCTTTAATCATTTCTACAGTCACTTCTTTTTTTAATTCAACTGTTAAATCAACTAAAGAGCCTGTTAAACTCGGTACTCTAATCGCTGTTCCGTCTATTTTTCCTTTTAATTCAGGAATAACTAATGAAATCGCCTTTGCAGCTCCAGTAGAACTTGGAACCATATTAACAGCAGCAGCTCTTCCTCTTCTAGTCCAAATACCTTTTGGATGTGTTTGATCTATAAGAGATTGATCGTTAGTATAACTGTGAATAGTAGTCATAAAAGATTGATCAATACCAAAATTATCATTTAAAACTTTTACAACCGGAGCTAAACAATTAGTCGTGCAAGAAGCTCCACTAACAATAGTATCTTCTTTTGTTAAAATATCATCATTAACATTAAAAACAATCGTTTTAACATTTCCAGTAGCCGGTGCACTAATTAACACTTTTTTAGCTCCTGCTTTTAAATGTAATTGAGCTTTTTCTTCACTTGTGAAAAAACCAGTACATTCTAAAACGATATCTATTCCTAATTTTCCCCAAGGTAAATCTTGTGGATTTCTTTCTTGGAAAATATGAATTTTTTTACCTTCCACTATTAATGAATTTTCATCAAAAGTAATATCATCTCGTTTATAAGGACCTTGTGCGCTATCATATTTTAATAAATAAGCTAAAGTTTCTGGTGTTGACAAATCATTAATTGCTACAATATCAATATTATGATTTCCGAATAAAGAACGAAAAGATAATTTACCGATACGTCCTAACCCATTAATCGCTATTTTTTTTTTCATAATTTTTTTTACCTTCTTATTATTAACAAAATTTCTCAATACATTTTAAACCTGGCATTTCTTTTTCTTCTAAATATTCCAAAAAAGCTCCTCCACCAGTAGAAATATGGCTAAAATTATTATCCAATTTAAATTTGGATATTGCGGCTGCACTATCTCCACCGCCAATAATTGTAATAGCTTTATCTTTAATTTTACTAATCATCTGAGCTATCAATCTTGTTCCTTGAGAAAATTTTTCAAATTCAAAAACTCCTACGGGACCATTCCATACAACTGTTTTCGCAGACATAATATAATGTTGGAACAAAGAAATAGTTTTAGGTCCGATATCTAACCCCATCATATTAAAAGGGATTTTATTAAAATCAGAAATAATAGTTTTAGCGTCTGGAGCAAATTTATCGCCGCAAACAAAATCTTGCGGTAAAATAATTTTTTTACCTTCTTTTGAAGCTAATAATCTTTTAACTAAAGGAATTTCATTTTCTTCTAATAAACTTTTTCCGATTTCCAAATTTTGAGATTTCAAAAAAGTGAAAGACATTCCGCCACCAATCAAAAGAAAATCTACTTTTTTCAAAAGATTTTCAATAATTTTGATTTTATCAGAAACTTTCGAACCACCTAAAACAGCAACTAAAGGTCTTTGAGATGTATTAACAATTTTATGTAAAAAATTAATTTCTTTTTCGACTAAAAAACCAAAACATTTCTCTGAAATATAAGTAGAAATACCAACATTAGAAGCATGAGAACGATGACAAGTTCCAAAAGCATCATTAACAAAAACATCACCTAATGAAGCCCAATATTTTCCTAATTGAGCATCATTTTTGCTTTCTTTTTTACTATCCAGATCTTCAAAACGAGTATTTTCCATTAATAAAACAGAACCACATTCTAAATTATTAATTTCTCTTTCTAACAACTCTCCTTTAGTTTCTGGAACAAAAACCACTTTTTGATTTAAATAAAAAGATAATCTTTCGGCTACTACTCTTAAACTTAATTTTTGTAAATCTTCTTTTGTTTTAACTCTTCCTAAATGAGAAAGAATAATTATTTTACCTTTATTTTTTTTAAGATATTCTACAGTAGGTAAAATGGCTTTAATTCTACTATCGTCGTTAATAACTCCTTTTTCTAAAGGGACATTTAAATCTGCTCTTAATAAAATTTTCTTATTTGCAATATTCGAAATATCTAATTTATTAAGTGTTTTTTGCATTATATATTTTCCTTAAAATATAATTTTTTTAATAATTTATAAATTATTTTTTTATAAATCTCTCGAAATATAAAATAATTTAATTTTTTTATTTTCTTTATTATAAAATTAAAAACATTATAAACTAATTATAAACATTCAATAATATTAAAAAGTTTATCAAGTACACTTTTATTATTCAAAACATTTTCAAAACTAGTATGAATTATTTCTTGTTTTTTTATACCTATTGCACAATTATGAATATTTTTATTTAACAATTCAACAGCGGAAACACCCATTCTTGTAGCTAAAACACAATCTTCTACAGTAGGAGTCCCTCCTCTTTGTATATGACCTAAAACTTGAGCTCTCGTCTCAAAACCACTATAACTTTCGATTTCTTTAGCTAAATCAAAAACATTTAAAATATTTTCAGTAATAATAATAATAGCGTGTCTTCTTTTTTGTTCTTTTAAACTTTTAATTTTATCTAAAATCATTTGTTTAGGTATCAAATTTTCTTTTGTGACGATTAAATCTACACCAGCAGCAATCCCGCCATATAAAGCTAAATCACCTTTATTTCTACCCATAACCTCAAGAATAGTACATCTGTTATGTGATAAAGAAGTATCTCGTAATTTTTCAATAGCATCCATAACATTATTAACAGCTGTACTAAAACCAATTGTAAAATCTGTATCATTAATATCATTATCGATAGTAGCCGGAATACCTATACATTTTATCCCTAATTCTTCTAATTTTGTAGCCCCATTATAAGAACCATCTCCACCAATAATAATTAATTTATCAATGCCTATTTTTTTTAAATTTTGCACACATTTTTGACGTACACTTAAATCATCTTTAAATGAAAGAAAGCGCGAAGTACCTAAAAAAGTTCCTGAAATATTAATAATACGTGGTAAATTATCAGGAGTTAAAATTTCAATATCATGATTATATAAACCTAAATAACCATCTTTAATACCATAAATAGTGCAATTTTTTTTAGCTCCTGCTAAAACAATAGCTCTAATAGCACTATTCATTCCTGGAGAATCTCCACCAGAAGTTAAAACTGCTATTTTATTCATTTCTTCTTTATGTGTCATTTATAATAATTCCTTATAATAATTCCTTTTTTTATTAAATTTTGTTAATTTTGTTATTATTAATATTTTAATAATAATTTTTTCTGTATTTTTTTATATATTTTTTCTTAAATAAAATATATTTAGGTAACATTTTAATATATTAATATATTATTTTTAAAAATATAATTTAATTTACATATATTTTAAAAATAATAAATAAAAAATTTTATTTTGGAATAATTTAAAACCACTTTAATGTAAAATTAAACTTTTACCCGTCATTTCTATTGGTTGAGAGATTCCGAGTAATTCTAATAAAGTAGGGGATACATCACACAAAGAACCTGATTTCAAATTAAATTTACTATTAACTAAAATAAAAGGAACTAAATTAGTTGTATGAGCAGTATGAGGTTTATTTCTTTCGTCTGTCATTTGTTCTGCATTTCCATGATCGGCAACAATACAAGCAATTCCACCAATTTCTAAAATAGCTTTAACTACCTTTTCTAAACATGTGTCAACAGCTTCTACTGCTTTAATGGTTGATTCGAGTGAACCAGTATGTCCCACCATGTCTGGATTAGCAAAATTTAAAATCATAGTTTGGTATTTTCGAGATAAAATAGCTTTTTTAGCTTGTTTAGCAACTTCGAAAGCACTCATCTCTGGTTTTAAATCATAAGTTGCAACTTTAGGAGAAGGAACTAAAATATTATCAACATTTTCAAACTTTTGTTCTTTACCACCATCAAAAAAGAAAGTAACATGAGGATATTTTTCAGTTTCGGCAATTCTTAATTGACGAAGTTTATTATTAGAAATCACTTCTCCATAAATATTTTTTAAACTTTCTGATTTAAAAGCAATTGTTCCTAAGACATATTGAGAATAAGGAGTCATAGAAACTACACAAAGATTTTGAAGTAGTTTGTCTCCTTCGAAACATCTTTTCCCTTCGGACTTAAAATGCAAAGTCATTGAAGGATTTGATAAAGCAACTGCTAAACGCATAATACGATCGGAACGGAAATTTACAAAAATAATACTATCATTATCATCAATTAAACCATTTTTATCCACAATAAAAGGAGGTATAAACTCATCAGTAATTTCTTTTTTGTAAAAATTTTTGATCGCTTCTAAAGGAGAATTTATCAATGGGCCTTTACCAGAGACTAACATATTATAAACTAAATTAATACGTTCCCAATTATTATCGCGATCTAAAGCAAAATATCTACCGCTTACAGAAGCCACTTTAAAACCATAATTCAAAATTTTTTCAATATATTTTAAACCTGAATAAGGATCAGTGTCTCTACCATCTGTAAAAACATGTAAATAAGTTCTATCTTCTACTTTATGCTCTCTCATCAAATCTAATAAAGATTCAAAATGACTTAAATGTGAATGAACTCCGCCATCAGAAACTAATCCTAATAAATGTATTTTGCTATTGTTTTTTTTAGCATGTTTTATTGCTTTTAAAAAAGCTTCATTAGCAAAAAAAGATTTTGTACTAATAGATTTATTTATTTTATTCAAATATTGATCAATAACTCTTCCAGCTCCTAAATTTAAATGACCTACTTCGCTATTGCCCATTTGACCTTCGGGTAATCCTACTTCTTGTCCAGAAGCTTGTAAAGTAGTATTCGGAAAATTAGCCAAAAGATAATCTAAATAAGGAGTTTTAGCTAAATAAAAAGCATTATTTTCTTTTTTAGAAGATAACCCTAAACCATCTAAAATAATTAAACTTACAAATTTATTCAAACAAATCTCCTATTAATTTTTATTTACTTTTTAGTATTATTTTTTTAAGTTATAAAAACTTTTTAATCCTAAATAAGGACTATTTTTTAATTTTTCTTCGATTCTTAATAATTGATTATATTTAGCAATTCGATCAGTTCTCGAAATAGAACCTGTTTTAATCTGTCCTGCGTTAGTAGCAACAGCTAAATCAGATATAGTAGTATCTTCGGTTTCTCCACTACGATGTGAAATGACAGCTGTATAAGAAGCTTTTTTAGCCATCTCAATTGCTTCTAAAGTTTCTGTTAAAGTTCCTATTTGATTTAATTTAATTAAAATAGAATTTCCTACTTTATTTTCAATACCTTTAGATAATCTTTCGACATTAGTAGCAAATAAATCATCTCCTAACAATTGAACTCTGTCGCCTAATCTTTTTGTTAAAATTTTCCATCCGTCCCAATCGTTCTCATCTAATCCGTCTTCGATAGAAATTATAGGATACTTATTTACCATTTTTTCATAATAAGAAATTAATTCTTCACTACTGAAAGTTTTGTTATTCTCAGAAGTTAAAACATATTTTTTTTGTTCTTTATCATAAAATTCTGAAGCAGCAACATCCATTCCTAAAAAAACATCTTCTCCCGGTTTATAACCAGCATTTTTAATAGCTTCAATAATAAGTTGAAAAGCCTCTTCGTTAGAATTTAAATCAGGAGCATATCCACCTTCATCGCCTACAGTAGTCGGTAATTTTTTTTGTTTCAAAATTTTTTGTAAATGATGAAAAATTTCGGCACCACAACGTAAAGCTTCTTTAAAAGATGAAAAATTAGTCGGTAAAATCAGAAATTCTTGAAAATCAACATTATTAGATGCATGTGCACCACCATTAATAACGTTCATCATAGGAACAGGTAATTGTTTAGGTTGAACACCACCTAAGTATTCATAAAATTCTAAATTTAAATAATTAGCTCCTGCTTTAGCACAAGCTAAAGAAACTCCTAAAATAGAATTAGCTCCTAATTTAGATTTATTAGGTGTTCCGTCGAGTTCAATTAACATTTTATCAATCAAATTTTGTTCCAAAACAGAAACATTTTTTAATTTTGGTTCAATAATCTTTGAAACATTGTCAACCGCTTTCAAAACACCTTTACCTAAAAATCTTTTAGGATCATTGTCTCTTAATTCTACTGCTTCATATTCTCCAGTAGAAGCTCCCGAAGGGACAATAGCTCTTCCGAAAAAACCTGATAAAGTATGAACTTCAACTTCTAATGTAGGATTCCCTCTTGAATCTAAAATTTCACGAGCTAAAATTTTATCAATATATGGCATTTCACAACTCCTTTTTTTTATTTAATATAGAATACTTAATCACCACAATAAATAAATGTCATCATTAATAAAATAAAATACATAATTATTATAATATTTTTTTATATAAAAGTATATTTTATAAACTTATTCATATTTATTTAAAGACATATAATATAAAAAAATAATTAATTATTGAATTTTTAATTAATCCAAAATATTAGTTTTTTTGTTTAAATCGAATTAAAATATTTTTTTAAAAACAATAAATATGTTAAAATTATTATGATTTAGAAATATAAAAAATTATTGATAATTGATAAAAAGTTTTTCTAAATATCTTTTATATCAATAATTTTGTTGAAATAAATAAAATGAAAATAACTAAGAGGTTTTTATAATAAAAAAATATGTTTATAAATAAATTATTAATTTTTTTAATAGGTGTTATTTTAGGAGCTTTTTTAGGAGCTATTGTATACGAATTCGCATTATTAGAAATATTTCCGTTATCAAAAACAACGGAAAACTTACAATTTATGACCTTAAAGTTTTTAAACGAAAAAATACAACCAAATACCACCACAAAAGATAAAATTTTTTATAATTGGGTTTTGTGTATAAAAACAATAACTAAAAAAATAAGTGAATGGATAGCAACAAATATAAAAAAATAATCTGTTCTTACTAAAAATAAAATATAGCATTTAATAAAATACATATAAAAAAATTAAACATCAATATATATAAGATAAAGTTTTTTTAATTTTTAAATCATCATCTTTCTTTTTCAAAATTAATCTCTTATCATATTTTTTCTTTCCATGAGCTAAATAAATCTCTAATTTTAATAAATTTCTATCAGAAATAATTTTAGTAGGAATAACGCTTAATCCTTTAGCTTGAGTTTTGTTTTTAATTTGTAAAATTTCTCTTTTATTCAACAAAAGTTTTTTTTTTCTTTTATCGTCGTAATCAAATTTATTACAAAATTCGTATTTTTCAACAAACATATTGAAAACAAAAATTTCGTTATTTTCAATTTTTATATAAGAGTTTTGTAAATTAACTTTCTTTAATCTTATAGATTTTACTTCGTTACCAAACAATTGAATTCCGGCAATATATTTTTTGTCTAAAAAATAATCATAAAAAGCTTTTTTATTCTTCAAAATTATTTTTATCATTATTTTCAATCACTTTGTTTTTTTATTTTCCAAAATCATTTATTAAAAATTAAATAAATGATTTTGGATTTTTTTAATATTTGTAAACAAATTAACAAAAAAATTTAAATTATTTCTTTAATTCTTTATATTTATTTAAAGCATTTTTGATGACAGTAAATGCTTGAAATTTATCATATATATCTTCAATAACAACTGTTTTTTTTTCTAAATCTTTATAATGAGATAAAAAATGTTTTATTTCTTCCAAAAGAGAAACCGGAACATCTTTAATATTTTGATATTTTTCCATAGAACGATCATGGATAGGAACAGAGATTATTTTCTCATCTAACTCGCCATTATCAATCATTTTAATAACTCCAATAGGTCTACATTGAACAATAACCATAGGTTCTAATATTTCTTGTGATAAAACAAAAACATCTAACGGATCATTATCTTCACAATGAGTTAAAGGAATGAAACCATAATTAGCAGGATAAACAAAAGAAGTATTTAAAATACGATCTAATTTTAAAAAACCTGTTTCTTTATCTATCTCATATTTTTTTTTGCTACCTTTAGAAATTTCAATAAAAACAAGAAAATCATTTTCCATAACTCTATCAGGACTAACATTTTGTAAAAAATTCATATATTAAATTTTACCTTTATTTTTTATTTTTTAAAATAAAAATAACTCTAATTATATTATATATATTTTATACCAAATAACACATTATATAATTTTAGGAAAATAAATTCATAGAATCAACTCTGAACAAATTAATTTTTTTAAAAAATATTTTTTTATTTTGTTTAATATTAATAGTTAAATGATTAAAAAATAAATGTTCTTTAGTATTTAAATCTAAAATTAAAATTTTATCTATCAATCTTAAATTTTCTTCATTTTGTTTTTCATCTTTAAAAATTTCATAAAAAAGAAGATAAAATATATTATTTTCGTTTTTTTCTATCTTTAACAAAAAACCTATCGTTTGATGTTCTTTTTTCAAAGATAATTCAAAATTCATTTCTTTCAAAGGTTTTGTGTTTTTATGATCTACAGAACAATGAAGAGAAAAAATTTTAGGAACAAAAATAGAAATTACTTTTTTTATCAAATGTAAAAGAAATTTTTTATCTAAAATATCCATATCATCAATATCAATGATATTTTCTAAAAATTCTTCATGTGAAACATCAATATCTTGTTTTGATATTTTTTCTTCATCCATTTTACTTAAATGTTTAAGATAAGAATTAAGATGTTTTTTAAAAATAATCAAATCTTCGTTTTTTAGATTAATTATTTCAAAAATCAAATCTATCAAAGAATAACCAGAAATTTTACAATTACAAAAAGAAATATCAACAGAATGAATATCTTTTATATCTTCATCTTTAAAATAAAAATACCCTAAAGAAGGATCTTTCTTTAATAAAGAATAAAAACAAACAGTTTCTAAACCTATTTTATCATATTTATTATCGATAAATTCTTCTTTAAAACCTGAAATATCTAAAAAATCAAATAAAAAATCTATTTTAGGAATATTATGATACAATAAACCAAAAATAAACTGTTTAAAATTTAAACATTCTTGAAATGAAGAACATGAAACAGTACGAAAATTATCAATGCCATAAAATAATCTTATTTTTTTAGAAAAAAAAGAACCTAAATCATATTTCCATCCTAAAAAAACATGTTTTTTCTTTGAATCTTTTTTATATTTTTTTTTTAATAAATCATTAATTTCTATTTTTTCATTTTCAACATCAAAAAATATATTTGATTGTTTTGAAGAATCAAAAGATATTTTTTTATTTTGTTCTATTGCTTTAAAAAATAAACTATCAACTTTAAGTTTTGGTTGAGTAGATGAATTGTATTTTTTTTCTTTAATTTCGTCGGCATCACTGATTTTTGTAAATTCTTCGGATTCATTATCATTATTAATAGCTTTAAGATTGGTTAAACTAAATATTAATAAAAACAAAAATATAAATAAAAAAATAAAATTAATTTTTTTTAAAAAAAATTTATTTTTTTTCAATTAATTATTTCTTTCTAAATAAATATTATTTTTTTAAAAATAAAATAATAATAAATAAATTAAAAAATTAAAATAATAAAATATTAAAAATTTTTTTAAAAAAAATTAACTTTACGTAATTAAAAATTTATATCTAAATGGCGGCTCCGGGCAGAATCGAACTGCCGACACGAGGCTCTTCAAGCCACTGCTCTACCGACTGAGCTACAGAGCCCTATAAATTGGCGTGGCGGTCTGAACGGGATTCGAACCCGCGATCTCCTGCGTGACAGGCAAGCATGTTAACCACTACACCATCAAACCTTTTTTTAATTTTAATTGGTTGCGGGAGAAGGATTTGAACCTTCGACCTTCGGATTATGAGCCCGACGAGCTACCAAACTGCTCTATCCCGCGATCATAATAACTTAATACAAAAAAACATAAAAATAATTTTAACAAACTTTGGCGGAGAAAGAGGGATTCGAACCCCCGCATCCTTTCAGATCTTCCAGTTTTCAAGACTGGCCCCTTAAACCGCTTGGGTATTTCTCCAAACTTTTTCTAAAATAATGGTGGACCTGGTAGGATTCGAACCTACGACCAACCGGTTATGAGCCGGTAGCTCTAGACCAGCTGAGCTACAGGTCCATTGGTGGCGACAGAGGGATTCGAACCCTCGACCTCACGGGTATGAACCGAACGCTCTAACCGGCTGAGCTACACCGCCTACATTTATTAAATTAATTATTTTTTTATATTTATTATTTTCTCTTATATTATAACATTTTATTACTATTTTACATGGTGGAGTTTAGCGGATTCGAACCGCTGACATCCTGTGTGCAAGACAGGTGCTCTACCAACTGAGCTAAAACCCCATGTATAAATGGTACCTAGAGCCGGAATTGAACCG
Organism: Candidatus Phytoplasma sp. AldY-WA1; assembly: GCF_020312115.2. Classification (NCBI taxonomy): domain Bacteria; kingdom Bacillati; phylum Mycoplasmatota; class Mollicutes; order Acholeplasmatales; family Acholeplasmataceae; genus Candidatus Phytoplasma; species Candidatus Phytoplasma sp. AldY-WA1. The sequence goes on along the minus strand of NZ_JAHRHX020000009.1, from coordinate 250 downwards.
GCACGGCTTTTAACCATGGGATTTTAAGTCCCACGTGTCTACCAATTCCACCATCCAGGCTTTTAAACATGTTTTTTTTATTATCAAATGGTATCCCGTAAAGGACTCGAACCTTTGACACCTTGATTAAAAGTCAAGTGCTCTACCAACTGAGCTAACGGGACATTTTATTAATGGTGCCAAAAACAGGAATCGAACCCGTAACCTACTGATTACAAGTCAGTTGCTCTACCTATTGAGCTATTTTGGC
>NZ_JAHRHX020000001.1:0-52861 GCF_020312115.2 Candidatus Phytoplasma sp. AldY-WA1 | reverse complement strand
ATAAAAAGAAAAACTTATATTTTAACCTAAGTCTTTCAAAACTGAAGATGATGATTTTTATATGTATGTCCTTAGAAAGGAGGTGATCCATCCTCACCTTCCGGTAAGGATACCTTGTTACGACTTAACCCCAATCATCAACCCTACCTTAGACAGCTCCCTCTTCTTGCGAAGTTAAGCCACTGCTTTCGGGTATTGCTAACTTTCGTGGTTTGACGGGCGGTGTGTACAAACCCCGAGAACGTATTCACCGCGACATGCTGATTCGCGATTACTAGCGATTCCAGCTTCATGAAGTCGAGTTGCAGACTTCAATCCGTACTGAGACTACCTTTTTGAGATTGGCTAAAAACTCGCGTTTCAGCTACTCTTTGTAATAGCCATTGTATCACGTTTGTAGCCCAGATCATAAGGGGCATGATGATTTGACGTTATCCCCACCTTCCTCCAATGTTTAATTGGCAGTCTCGCTAAAGTCCCCACCATTACGTGCTGGCAACTAGCGACAGGGGTTGCGTTCGTTTTAGGACTTAACCTAACATCTCACGACACGAACTGACGACAACCATGCACCACCTGTATCCCTGATAACCTCCACTATATTTCTATAGCTTTGCAGAGTATGTCAAGACCTGGTAAGGTTTTTCGTGTATCTTCGAATTAAACAACATGATCCACCGCTTGTGCGGAGTCCCGTCAATTCCTTTAAGTTTCATACTTGCGTACGTACTACTCAGGCGGAGTACTTAATGTGTTAACTTCAGTACCGAGGTTACCCCCGACACTTAGTACTCATCGTTTACAGCGTGGACTACCAGGGTATCTAATCCTGTTTGCTCCCCACGCTTTCGTGCCTCAGCGTCAGTAAAGACCCAGCAAGCCGCCTACGCTTCTGGTGTTCCTCCATATATTTACACATTTTACCGCTACACATGGAATTCCGCTTGCCTCTATCTCACTCTAGTCAAGACAGTTTCTATAACAAGACAGCGTTAAGCACTGAAATTAAATTATAGACTTATCTAACCGCCTACGCACCCTTTACGCCCAATAATTCCGGATAACGCTCGCCCCCTATGTCTTACCGCGGCTGCTGGCACATAGTTAGCCGGGGCTTATTCATTGAATAACGTCAAGATAGTTTTTCCACTATTTTTTCTTCTTCAATAAAAGAACTTTACATACCGAAATACTTCATCGTTCACGCGGCGTCGCTCGGTCAGAGTTTCCTCCATTGCCGAAAATTCCCTACTGCTGCCTCCCGTAGGAGTTTGGGCCGTGTCTCAGTCCCAATGTGGCTGTTCAACCTCTCAGTCCAGCTACACATCATAATCTTGGTAAGCCTTTACCTCACCAACTAACTAATGTGGCGCAAGCCCCTCTTTAAGCATACCCTCCGAAGAAGGTCTTTTAAAAACAAAAAGATGCCTTTCTGTTTCCTATCCAGTCTTAGCAACCGTTTCCGATTGTTATCCTCGTCTTAAAGGTAGGTTACTTACGTGTTACTCACCCGTTCGCCACTAAGACCTTTTGAAGGGTCTCCGTTCGACTTGCATGTATTAGGCGCGCCGCCAGCGTTCATCCTGAGCCAGGATCAAACTCTTGGTTTATAAAATTTTTGATATTTTAATAACAAAAATTCTGTTTTTATTAATTAAAAATTAATATTAAAATATCATCTTCAGTTTTCAAAAACACAAATTTTTAAATAAATAAGATAAAAAAATATTAAATGGTGAAGGGGGATGGATTCGAACCATCGTACCTTACGGAGCAGTTTTACAGACTGATGCGTTTAGCCACTTCGCTACCCCTCCGATACATAAAATAAATCAAAAAAATAATTTTTTTATCCAAAAAAACTACAAATAATTTTAACATAATTTATAACAAATAAATAAATTAAAATAAATTTTTCATAACATTTATAATTATACTAAATTATAATTAAAAATGTTTTATTTTCTTTAAAAAAAATCAAAAATTTATAATTACAAATACACAACTTTCTTATATATTTTTAATTTATAAATTTCATAAAAATTAAATATTTATCAAAAATAAATTATAAAATTTATTTTTTTATAAAATTAATTTAACTTTATTATTATACAAAAAAATATTTTATTTTATTGTAAAAAAATATTTTTAATTAATTTTTTTTAATAAAATACAAAATAAATTATTTTCGAACTTTATATATACAAAAAATTATTAATAAGCTTTTAAATTCTTAACTAACAACTTTAATTTCAATATAAAAAATTAAATTTCGATAATTTTATTTAATTCTTGAAAACACAATTAATATTATATTTTGATTTCAAAATAAATCAATAAAAAACTCACAATTATTTATATAAAAAAATCGAATAATTAAAAAATTAATTATTCGATCTAAAATATACTCAAAATAAATTTTAATCTATTTTTTTATTGTTTTTTTCATAAAAATAATAACCTAATAAAACTAAAGATGCTACACCTATACTTAAAATAATAGCTATCGTAAATAAACTAAAAAAACTTTTTTTCTTAACAGTAAACTCAACTTCTGCTTCGCCTTGAAAATCATTAGATTTAACTTTAGCTCTAGTTTCAGTTGGTTCACCTACTATTTGTAAATTTTGATTTTTTAAATCGTTATTTTTTTCTTTAATTTGACTTATAATTTCTTCTTTATCTTTAGATGTAATTTCACCTAATTTTTTAGTTTTTAAAACAGTAGATAATGTATCTTTTGAAACTTCTTTTTGTTGAACAGTAAAATCAACTTCTGCTTCGCCTTGAAAATCATCAGATTTAACTGTAGCTTTAGTTTCAGTTGGTTCACCTACTATTTGTAAATTTTTATTTTTTAAATCGTTATTTTTTTCTTTAATTTGACTTATAATTTCTTCTTTAGATGTAATTTCACCTAATTTTTTATTTTTTAAAACAGTAGATAATGCAACTTTTGAAACTTCTTTTTTCTTAACAGTAAAAGTAACTTCTACTTCACCTTGAAAATCATTAGATTTAACTTTAGCTTTAGTTTCAGTTGGTTCACCTACTATTTGTAAATTTTTATTTTTTAAATCGTTATTTTTTTCTTTAATTTGACTTATAATTTCTTCTTTAGTAGCTTTTAAATCTTTAGATGTAATTTCACCTAATTTTGTAGTTTTTAAAACAGTAGATAATGCAACTTTTGAAACTTCTTTTTTCTTAACAGTAAAAGTAACTTCTACTTCACCTTGAAAATCATTAGATTTAACTTTAGCTTTAGTTTCAGTTGGTTCACCTACTATTTGTAAATTTTTATTTTTTAAATCGTTATTTTTTTCTTTAATTTGACTTATAATTTCTTCTTTGGTAATCGTTGTGCCTTCAATTAGGATTGACCCTAATTCTTTTGTCGATAAAACATCACTCAAAGTCTGAACAGCTTTGATTTGTGTTAAATAAAAAACATTTAAAAATAAAAACATAAAAACAAAAATTAAAGATATAAAACTTTGAATATTAATTTTTCTATTCATTTGTTTTTCTATCATTTTGTTTTCCTATCTAATTCAATATGTTCGAAATATATTTTCAAAATTGTGAGAATAATTTATATAAAATTACTTCTACATATTAATTTTACAATAAAAAAAAACAAAAAAAATTGAATAATTTATAAATTCTGAAAAAAATATTATGATAAAAATTTTTTATATTAAAATAATGAAATCATCTTTTATCGTTTTGATCATTTTATAATTAATAATAACAATAAAAAAATACTTTTTTGATATTTTTTCAAAATTTAGATACCTTTTAATTCATAAAATATTTTCTTAGTTTAAAAAAGTATTAAATAATCAAATTAATTTGAAGTTTTAAATAGTTATTTTAGAAAATAAAATTTTTATTCAAAAAAAATTTATTTTCTAAAAAAATAAAGTTTAACTTACATTAGTTAAACTTTATAAATTAAAATTAAAAATTTAATAATTTACTAAAATATTTTATAACTTTAGCCATATCCAGTTGATAAGGTTTTAAAGAACCTTGCTTGTTTAAACGCATAAAATTAACTTTATACCATTGAAAAAGTTGATTATAAAGTACTAAATCTAATTGTTCAATATTAACTGTTCTTAATTTAGCAATCTTAATAAAAATTTGATACCAAGTCAAATTAGTATTATAAGGGACAAAAGATTTTATTTCCCATTGGATACAACATTCTAAAATTAAAAATAAATCTGTTTCAATAATTTGATATTTATTATTCAATGCATAAAACAAATGAAAACTATTGACATAATGTTTTCTTTTTTTCATTTCTTGAATCCATTGATAAATAGATAAATTAAAATAACTTCGGCCTTTTTTTAAAAAAAGTTCCATAGCTTTATTGTTTTTTTTATTATTTAAACAATAATCATACATTCCAAACTCTTTTCTGAGAGCACATAAGGATAAATCAGAACTATATGGATAAAGTTCATAAGGTAATATTCTCATTTGCGAAAATCATTTCTTTTTATTTTTTTTAAAAAATATTAAATAATTTTTAATATTAAACTTAATAAAATTAAATAATTATTTTAAAATATATTTTTTTAATCTTATCTTTTAATAATAATTTATTTATTATTAAAAGATAACTAATTTTTATATGTAAGTATTTTTTATATTTTGGTTATTAATTATTTTTAAAATAAAGATGCGTTTATGTCTAGTATTTGTATTTATCGATTTTATTGCAAACTGGTCTCCGCATCTAAAACGTAAAAGCAAGTTTCCTAAACTATATTCTCATAAACAAATAGTTCTAAAAGTCATTTTATTAACCTTTAAACAATGTTCTTTTTATATATTTAGGTAATTCATATATTCTTAAAATTAAACCTATATATTTCATTAAAATTTGCTATCTATTTTTTTATTTTTTTTATTATCATAAACGACACATTAATTATTTATAAGTAAATATATAAAATTTTGATTTTATATATTTTATAATTAAAATTTATACTTTATTCAACTTAAAATACAAATTAAATATTCTTATTACCTTTATTATAATTAAAATTAGCAAATTAATTATAAAAAAAACTTAGTTAATGAATAACTAAGCTATATTTATAATTAAATATTTAATGGTTTTTTTTATTCGATATCATTTCTTAATCTTAAACAATTAAAAATAACTAATAAAGTACTTCCTTCATGAGCAATAACTGCTATAGGTAAAGGTAATTGAAAGAAAATATTAATTAAAAAAAATACTATTATAATAAAAAAAGCGAATATAATATTTTGCCATACTACTTTATTTAATTTTTTAGACAACTTATGTGCATATATTATTTTTCTTAAATCATTTTTAACTAAAACAATATCCGCAATATCAATAACAACATCACTACCTTCTTGTAAAGTTATTGAAATATCAGAAGTAGCTAAAGCTGGAGAATCATTAACTCCATCACCAACCATAGCAACAATATGTTTTTTTTCTTTCATTTCGTTAATATATTTAACTTTATCTTTTGGCAAACAATTAGAAAAAAAATAATTCAAATTCAAATCAGAAGAAATAGCTTCTGCTACTTGCTTGTTATCGCCTGTCAGCATAATAGTATTAACATTATTTTTATTAAAATAATCAATCATTTCTTTAGATTCATTACGAACTATATCAATTATAGTAATAATCATAATAATTTTATCATTATGGCTAAAATATATAACTGTTTGACCTTGATTCAAAAATTCTTGAGTTTTTTCTTCTATTTCAGTAGGAACTTTTTCAAAAATATTATATTTAGCTATTTTATAATGATTATCTTTTTTATCAAAAGCTTCAATACCGACTCCAATTAAATTAGTAGTTTTTAATTTTAAAGAAAAATTTAAATCAAAATTTTCTTTTAAATATTTTTGTATTGAAAAAGCTATCGGATGATTTGAATCTTTTTCTATCGTCCATAAAATATCTAAATATTGTTTTCTTTCGTTTTCTAATATTTCTGAATTAAAAAAAACTTCTTGAACTTCAATTTTTCCTTGCGTTAAAGTGCCTGTTTTATCAAAAACAATAGTTTGAACCTCAGATAAAATACCTAAAGATTTTCCATTTTTTAATAAAACTCCTTTTTTAGCTAAATTAGAAATAGCCGAAAGAGTAGCTGGTATATCAGCAACAGCTAAAGCGCATGGAGCAGCAACAGTTAAAAAAATCATACTTTTCAATAAAATTTCTTTAAACTTTACTTCATGATAAAAATAATAATTATATGTTCCAGATACAACAATAAACCCTAAAATAGCAAATATAATTAATTTAATATATACAGGAGCTATTTTATTAATAAAAGAAGCTTTTTTAGAAACATTGTTTTGAATTTTTTCAGTTAATCGAATTATTTCAGAAAAAATAGTTTTATCTTCAGTTTGAGTAATTTCAACTATCAAAGTATTACTTAAATTCAAATTGCTACCGAAAACTTTATCACCTTTTTTTTTTTCTAAAGGAATACTTTCACCTGTAATAGCCGATTCGTCTATAGAAGAATGACCTAATACAATAACACCATCAGAAGGTATTTGTTCACCATTCAAAACCATAACTCGATCGCCTATTTTTAAATCAGAAACATCTATCAATTCGTAATCATTATTTTGTTTTAATAATCTAGCTTTTTTTGGTTTTATATCTAAAAGTTTCTTTATATCCTTTTGATTTTTATTTTCGACATATTCTTCTAAAAAATGAGCTCCTCCGAAAATAATAATCAATAAAATAGATTCATTATAATGTTTCATAAAAAAAGACAAAAAAGAAACCAAAATCATTAAAATATGAACATTAAAAGTTAATTTTCGATTTTTCTTTGTTTGTTCGTAAGTTTTAATCAAACCTTCTTTAATAACTGGGTATCCAGTTAAAAATAAAATCAAAATTGTTAAAAATATTTTGAAAAAATTTAATTTTGAATCATCCATTCCAAAAGTAATTCCAAAATCTAAAGGAAGAAAAAATAAAAAATAAAATAAAATACCTATAAAAAATAAATAAATAAATTTTTTATGACTTTCAAATTCTTTTTCTTTCAAAGTACTATTCATTATAACTATAATATTATCTTTCTAAAGAATTTATAAAATCACTATTTTAAAAACAATTTTGTTTTTTAAAAATTTATTTTCTATGAAACTGATTGAAAATCATCCTCTATTTGTTCATTTCCTTCTGATTGAAAATTATTTTCTGTTACTTCTTGGAAAACTTTTTTACATTTTTCTTCGATCATCTGTCTTGTTTCTTGAGTAATTGGATGAGCAATATCTATATAAACACCTTTAGAATTTTTTGTACTTGGCATTGCGATAAATAAACTTCTTTCGCCTTCGATAATTTTAATACCATGAACTACAAAACAATCATTTAATGTAATAGAAGCTTTTCCTCTTAATCTAGTTTTACTGTTAGGATATAAATTGACTTTAACATTTGTAACTTGAAAATTGCTTTGACTATCTTTATTTTCAAATGTTCCCATTTCCATTTTACTTTCTTCTTTATCAACCATTTCTTGGAAAGCTTTGTTAACTTTCTCTTCAATCATTTGTCTTGTTTCTCTATTGATAGGATGAGCAATATCTACATAAATTCCTTTGGAATTTTTTGTACTTGGCATTGCGATAAAAAGACCTTTTTCACCTTCTATAACTTTAATATTATGAACTACAAAACAATTATTTAATGTAATAGAAGCGATAGCTTTTAATCTATTTTTATTAGTATATAAATTTATTCTTACGTAAGTAACTTGCATTTTAATATATATTTATCCCTTATTAATAATTTATCTTATTTTATATTTAATTAAATATAATTTTAATACTATAAAGTATGTTAACATATTTATTAAAAAATAACATCTTTTATTTTAATATTTTATATAACTTTATATTTTTTAATTTTTTTAATTTCTATTTAAAATTAAAAAAATTTAAAAAAAGCATTGTTATTTCTTTAAATCTTGAAATACTAATTTCTTCAGCTCTAATATTTTTAGAAATATTATATTTTTGAAAAAAATTTAAAATTTCATTTTTATCAATATCAAAATTTTTACTTAAGTTATTAAGTAAATTTTTTCTTTTTTGCTGAAAAGCAGCTTTAACAAATCGATAAAAATCTTTTTCAATAAATTCTTTTTCTTCATTATTCAAATCCAATTTATCAAATCTCAAAACAATACCATCAACTTTAGGTTGTGGAAAAAACATATTTTTTTTTATTACTTTTATTTTAATAATACGAGTTAAAGATTGAACTAAAACACTTAAAGCGTTATAATTTTTTTCTTTTTCCTTAGATATAATCCTCAACCCTACTTCTTTTTGAATCATAATAGTAAAAGTTTTGATTTGAGGTATAAATAAAATCTTAAATAAAAGAGGAGTAGAAATAGAATAAGGCAAATTGCCGATCAAAACTATTTCTTCTTTTTGAAAATATTTTTTAAAATCTTCTAATAAATCACGTGATAAAACATCATCATAAATAATATTAATTTTAGATTCTTCATCAAAATCTAAAAAAATCTTTAAATCAGAATCAATTTCATAAGCTAAAACTTTTTTAGCTTTAGGTAATATTAAACGAGTTAAAATACCTTTACCAGGACCAATTTCAACAACATTTTTATTCTCTAAATCAGCTTTTTGGATAATATTTTTTAATAAATTAACATCACTTAAAAAATTTTGTCCATATTTTTTTTTAAATATATGTTTTTGTTTCATTCTTGATATTCTCTATAAAAAAATTTTGATTTATTTTGTTTTTTTTCTGATTTTTTATTTAAGACAACATTATTAATAATAGGCGATTCTTTACTAAAAACTTTAAATTGTGATTTATTTTTTTTATAAATCAAAATACTTTCACCAATATTCTCATCCTTATTATTATAAATAATAAACGAAATATCTTTGTCATAAGTATAATATTCTTTATTATCACCATAATAATTATTAATTTTTTCAATTTGTTCTTTATTTTTTTTAGAATTATTTTCTAAACAACTCCAAATCTTACGATTTAAAAAATCAAAACATAAATCAGATAAAATTTGATCTTTTTCATCTTTTAAATAAAAGATTAAAGTATTTATATAAAAATCATCAATATCCAAATAAGCTTGAATATCATCACGATTTTTCTGAAATTTTCTTAAAATAGAAAGAATACTATTAGAATTATTTTCCTTATCTATTTGGAATTTATAATTTCCTTTTAATAAACAAAGAAGTCTTTTAAAAATGTTTCTAAAAATAACTGAAAATCCTAATACTTTCGAATGATTATATACTATAGAATGCATATGATAACGACTAATTAAATAATTTTCTATAACAGAAATATTGCTTTTTTTGAACACAATATTATTATTTTTTTTATCTATTTCCATACTCCTAATTAAACGTTCGGAATCAATATAACCATAGCTTACACCCACAAAAAAAGCATCTCTTTTTAAATAATCTAAACGATCGAAATCTAATTGACTTGTTAAAAGTTGTTCAATCAACTTAAATTTATTTTCTTTTTTAATTATAGAAGCGACATCATATTTAAAATCAAGATCTAGTTTATCTAAAATATCAACAATCTGAGAATGTTTTTCAATTATTTCTGCACTTTTTTTTTCATGATTAGTTTCGAAAATTTCCTCAAAAACATGAGAATAAGAACCATGGCCTACATCATGTAATAAAGCTGTAGTTAATAAAAGCATTTGATCTCTATGAGTAAATATGCCTTTTAAAATATTATTATTTTTGTCTAAAAATCTTCTAGCTAATTCATAAACTCCTAAACTATGAATAAAACGAGAATTTTCGCCACAACTGAAAACAATATTGACAAAACTCAATTGTTTAATTCTCCTCAATCTTTGCATAGGAAAAGTATTAATTAATTGTTCTAAAAAATCATAATCAATATATATATAACCATAAATAGCATCATTAAAAACTTCAGGTTTTTTTAATTTTTTAGGTCTTTGATATTCTGCAAATGTTGTGTTATTTTTATTATTAGTCAATATTTAATAAACTTCTTTCTGATAAATCATCCTAATTATTATCTCATTCAAATCTAAAACTTTTCTAAAAATTGAACAAAATCGAATATATAAATTAATTCTTTATTATGTATATTATAATAAAAATTTTAAAAAATTTTTATTTATTAAATAAGAATATTTAAATAATTTAAATTTCGAAAATCAATTGTCCTGAATCACCTGTTTTTAACAAAAAAGCGCTTGCGTCATCAGTATCTAAATGACATTCTAATGAAAAACTTTCATCTACACGACATAAAACATTTCCTAAAATGCCGGATTTAATACCATCAATTTTAATATTGACTACTTGTTTATCTACAACATTAAATTCCTTGGCTTCTTGTGGCGAAAAATGAATATGTCTATCAGCTATAATTATGCCTTCTTTAATTTCGACTTTACCTTTAGGCCCTATTAAAATAGCCGGAGCAGAACCTTTAATATCTCCTGAAGATCTAACAGGAACTTGTATTTTAAGTCTTAAACTATCACTTTGGCTTATTTCTACTTGATCTGATTTTCTTACAGGACCTAAAATACGAACATTTTTTAAAATTTGTCCTGATGGACTCATAACATCAATTTTTTCTTCGGAAGCAAATTGTCCTTTTTGTTTTAAATTTTTACAAAAAGTTAATTTATAATTTGTGGAACCGAATAAAATATCAAGCGTTTCTTGAGATAAATGCGCATGTCTTCCTGAAATTCCTATTGGTATTAAATTCATAAATTCACATGTCCTAATTTCTATTTAATTTATTTTTATTTTGTTTAATTCAAATGATTTAATTAATATTATTTATTTAATAAAAAAGTCATTACAATTTTAATAATAATTATTTTTATTAAATTATATACAAATAATCAAAAAAATCATTATCATATTTAAATTATATAATAAGGTAAATAAAATCAATAATTTAATTTAAATCTTAATTAATTAAATTTAAAATTGAAAATTATCAAAAACATAAAATTTGCCTTAATCATCTTCAAAAAATTTGCCTTCAGCATATTCAAAAAATTTGCCTTCAGCATCTTCAAATTGTTTATTATTTATTTTATATGGAGAATTTTGTAATAATTTTTTTAAAGAACTCCATTTTTGCTTATTATATGATTCTTGTGTATAATTTTTGATAATTTCCCGAGCTTTATTATAATATTTATTAATAATTAAGGCAATTTGTTGTTCTTTATCTTTAGATTCCTCAACTGCTACTTTTAAATCTTTATTATCTTGACCTTCAGAACTTAACATTCCAAATTTTTCTATCATGTTCGAAGCAATTATTTTAGCTTTTTGTAAATCATCATAAGAACCTATACTAACAGAATCGCAAAAAATTGATTCGGCCGCTCTTCCACCTAACAATATAATAATTTGTTTAAGAAAATCATCACGAGTTAATAACTTGCTATCTTTATCAGGAAAAAATAATGTATAACCGCCTTTATCACCTCTCGACTCGACATTAATACGATTTACATTAAAGTTAAAAGCTCTAGCTACAACAGCATGTCCTAATTCATGGTTAATAATTCTATTTTTATCTAATTCATCTTTAATAACTGTATTTTTAGGTCCTAAAACTACTTCATCCCAAGCATCATAAAAATTATCTTTTGTTACTGATGTATTGGTTAATTTTTTTGCTTCTTTTATCAAAGAATTAATGTCTGGAGCAGTAGAATGATTTTTTGATAAAAAATGAGATAATTCTGTTTTGTCTTCTGGACTAAGAAGTGCAAATTTACTTTTATTTTTGCCAATAAAATATTCAAGAATATTTTTAATATCATCCTGATTAGGATAACCTAAATAAATATGTTTTCCTAAACGTCCTTCTCTAATAAGAGCTTCATCTAACAAGTCTTTTCTGTTGGTAGAGCCAAAAACAATTCCATAAGGAGGTTTACTTTTACCCTCTCCAGAATTAAAACCATCAATTTCTGATAATAAAGCGTTCAAACTATTTTCTATTTCGATATTTGCATTTCCTTCTGAACTTCTTTTTCTGCCTATAGAATCTATTTCATCAATAAAAATAAAAAAATAACTTTGACCCTTATTAAAAGCTGTTTCTCTAGCTGTTTTAAAAAGATTTCTGATACGAGAAGATCCTACACCTACATATTTTTCTACAAATTCAGAACCATTAACAACATAAAAAGATGCTTTTTGTTTCAAAGAACCAGCTAAACACTTAGCTAAATAAGTCTTTCCTGTCCCGGGCGGCCCATGTAACAAAAATCCTCTAGGAATATCTTTATTTTGGTTGTCAATATTTGTTATTAATTCCTCCATGTCTTTTTTAAAAGACTCAGAACTCTGAAAATCTTCTTTAATTGTAAGATTATTGTCTTTAATTATTTTATCTTTAGCCCATTCTTTATCTGAATTGATCGGCAAATCACTATTTTTAATATTTAACATTGCATGAATACCCAAAGAAAAAAAGAAAATCATTAAAACATAAAAAATAATATTAACAATTATTTGAACTATTGATAAATAATATTTAAATTTTCTTTTTTTAGGAAATAATGGTGGTGGTGTCGGTCTATTTTCTTGAGGGTTTTCAAAGATTTGTGGTTGCCAATTCATTTTATATCTCTCCTTTTATATTTTATTTTATCAATAAAAATATATTTTTAAAACAACTTATTAAAATCATTTAAACAAAAAATATAAAAAAATTTTGAATGAAAATTAAAATTTTTTTATATTTTTAAAAGATTTAATTTTGTTTTAATTTATATTTTTGTAAAAAATTATATAATACAGAAAATGGTTTTTTTTGAATTTTAGTTTGAGTATAATCAAAAGATAAAGGAACTGATTTATTAATAATAACTAAATGACGATTTAACAAAACTTCTTTTTTGAATTGAATTAATTTAGATTTTATTTTTAAATTTAAATTATTTAAATTATCAAAAATATTTTCTAAATTATCAAATTGATTCAATAATTTCAAAGCTGTTTTAGGTCCTATCGAAGGAACTCCTTTAATATTATCCGAAATATCTCCTGTTATACTTTTAAAATCAATCATTTGATTAGGCCTCAAACAAAATTCTTTTTCTAATGTTTGAGAATCATAATAAATAACATTTTTTAAACCTTGTTTAATTAAACAAACTGTAATATTAGAATCTATTAATTGAAGAAAATCTTTATCACTAGAAAAAATAAGAACAGAAATATTATTTCTTCCTGCTTGTTTTGCAATAGTTCCGATAATATCGTCCGCTTCGTAACCATCTTGTGAACAATGATGTATGCCTGACAAAGTTAAATATTCTTTAATTAAAAAAATTTGATTAATCAAAGATTCAGGAGTTTTAACACGACTTTGTTTATATCCTTCGTAAAGTTTATGTCTATATGTTTTATATTTAGAATCAAAAGCGACACAAATATAATCTTCAGTTTGTTCCAAAATTTTTCTAAACATGTTTATAAAAACTATTAATGCATTTACATCTTGTCCTTCTTTATTTTGCATTAATTTTTTGTTTTTATAATAAGTAGCATAATAAGCTCGAAAAACCAAAGAATTACCATCTACTAAAACTAATTTACGCATTTTTTATTTCATCTCCAAAACAAATATTTATAAACGAAAAAATCATTTTTAATTTAAAAATTTACTCAATAAATCTTCAGGATTATTTAAATCATTTAAATCTAAATTCTTCATTTGTTTAGATATTTGTTTTTGTTTTTTAATAAATTCTATTAAATGACTAATGTCAGTTGGTTCACTTCCTGAACCTTTAACGATTCTAGTTCTTCTTCTATTATTATTTTCGATTAATTTAGGTTTCAATCTTTCTTCTTTGGTCATACTTTGAATAATAGCTTGAAATTTTAAAATAACATCATTTTCTAAAAAAGGCATTTTTTTGATTTTAGAATTGATCCCTGGAATAAAACTTAACATTTTACTCATAGAACCTAATTTTTTTAACAACTTAAGTTGTTTTATTAAATCATTATAATTATAATCTTCTTGTAAAATTCTATCTAAAACTTCTTTATCTTGTTTTGTATTTATTTTATCTTCTACATTATCAATTAAAGTTAAAATATCACCCATATCTAATATTCTAGAAGCCATACGTTCTGGATAAAAAATTTCAAAATTATCATCGTTATGTTTTTCTGAAGAAGAAGTAAATTTAATAGGTAACTTAGTGATATACTTCATCGATAAAGCAGCTCCACCTTTAGTATCAGAATCCATTTTAGTTAAAATAATCCCTGTAGCTCCTATTTGTTCATGAAAACTCTTAGCTATATTCACAGACTGTTGACCTAAAAGAGAATCAGCTACAATTAATACATCAGACGTATTAACTTTTTGTTTAATATTTTTTATTTCTTCTATCATTTCGGTATCAATAGTCAAACGTCCTGCTGTATCAACAATAACTACATCAAAATTATTTTGTTCAGCATATTTTATACCATTTTCAACAATATCCAAAACTTTTTTATCTTTTTGATTAAAAACTTCGATACCTATCTTTTCCCCAATAGATTTTAACTGTTCTACAGCTCCAAATCTATAGATATCAGCGGCAATTAATAAAACTTTTTTTTGCATTTTCTTTTTAATCCAAAAAGATAATTTACCAGCAGTTGTAGTTTTTCCGCTTCCTTGTAATCCCATCAAAAGAATAATATTTAATTTTTTATCTAAACTTAAAGCGGTATTTTTATGACCTAAAATAATTGTCAAAATATCTTTTATAATTTTAATAACTTGTTCTTGAGGTTTAATTCCTTTAAGAACTTCTTGTCCTAAAGTTTTTTGCTTTATTAATTCATTAAATTCAGTAATAACTTCGTAACTTACATCGGCTTCAAGTAAAGATAAACGAATTTCTTTCATTATCGTTTCAATATCTTGAGAACTAATAAATTTTTTTCCTCTGATTTTATTTATAATTTTAGAAAAACCGTCGCTTAAAAAGCTCATTTTATTTTTACTCCTCTTCTTATTAATTTTAATCTTAAAAAACTAATTACCAAATAAAGCATCAATATACTGATTAATATCGAAAAATATTAAATCATCTTCTTTTTCTCCGATACCTATATATTTAGTTGGTAAATTATAAATATGTTTAATAGTTAAAATTAATCCGCCTTTAGCGATTCCATCAAATTTAGTTAAAATAATATCACTTAAAGAAACTGTTTTATTGAATAATTCTACTTGTTTTAATCCGTTTTGTCCAATCATAGCATCTAAAATTAAAAAAGTTTTATGTGGAGCTTTAGGATATATTTTTTGAATAACTTTTTTAACTTTTTCTAATTCTTTCATTAAATTAACTTTATTTTCTAATCTTCCAGAGGTATCACATAAAATTATATCAAAATCTTTATTTTTGGCATAAGTTAAAGCTTCAAAAAATAAACTTGAAGCAGAATTATTATTTTCTTTATAAAAAACTTCGTTATTAGTTTTTTCTCCCCATATCTTCAATTGTTCTATAGCACCTGCTCTAAAAGTATCACCAGCTACTAATAAAACTTTTTTATTTTGTTTTTTATATTTACAAGCTAGCTTTCCAATAGTTGTTGTTTTACCTACTCCATTAACACCAACAAATAAAAAAACTTGTGTTTCATCTTTTTCCGATAAAAGATCTTTTTGTTTTAGAACGTCATCGCCTTTTTGATAAAAAGACAATATCTCATTTTTAATTAAAGGTAATAATTCAGAAGATTTTGAAATTTGATTTTCTTTAATTGTTTGTTTAATTTGTGTAATTAAAAAAGAAGAAGTTTTAACTCCGATATCTGATTTAATAAATAAAATTTCTAAATCATCTAATAAAGTTGAATTAATATTTTCTGTTTTTAAAACAGTATCGACCCATTGAATAAAATCATATTCTAATTTTTTAATTCCTAAAAAAAATTCTTTTTTAGGATTTTTTTTAAATAATTTTTTTAAAAAATTAAACATACGAACACCTTTTTTTTATATATTTTTTTAAAAGAAAAAAATCACCAAATTATAATAAAAAAAATATTTAAACAATTTCATTATTTAATTATTTTATTTATCTTTTTTTCAAATTTGAGTTTAAACTAACAATTTTTTTACATTTTGGATAAGAACTACAACCTAAAAAATCTCCGTATCTACCTTTTCTTTTTACCAAAAAAGCACCACATAAATCACATTTTTCTTGTTCAAAAACCTCTTCTTTTTTAATTTTCAAACTTATAATTTTTTTACATTTTGGATAAGAACTACAACCTAAAAAATCTCCGTATCTACCTTTTCTTTTTGCCAAAAAAGCCCCACATAAATCACATTTTTCTTCAGTAACAATAGGCTGAGATTTTTGTATTTTTTGATTAGCTATATCATAAAGTTCTATAAAATAATTATAAAATTCTTTTAATAAATTTAATTTATCAACTTTACCAGAAGAAATTTTATCTAATTTTTTTTCCATTTGTGCTGTATATTCTACATTAATTATCGAAGAAAAAAATTTATCTAAAGTTTCTTTAGTTAAAACTCCTAATTCAGTACAAACCATTTTTTTATCTTCAATTATAATATAAGATCTTTTTTTTAATATCTCGATAATTAAAGCGTAAGTAGAAGGTCTTCCTATTTTTAAGTTTTCTAATTCTTTAATTAAAGAAGCTTCTGTAAAACGAGGAGGTGGAGTGGTCATTTTTTTAATTATTTCGATCTCTTTATAACTATATTCTTTATTGATTTCTAAAAGAGGTAAAAAAACATTTTTAAATGAAGCTTGTAAAGCTTTATAATAACCTTCAAAAACCATTTCATTGGCTTCGGCTAAAAAATTATATTTATCTACTTTAAACAAAAATTGATTTTTATTAATAACAGCATCTGACATAAAACTAGATAAAGTACGTTCATAAATCATATTATATAAAGAAAATTCGTATTTATTTAAATATTTACTTAAGCTCTCAGGAGTTCTTTTAATATCAGTTACTCTAATAGCTTCATGGGCATCACTAATATTTTTATTTTTATTATATTTTGATGTTTGAGCATTACCTAAAAATTCTTTACCATATTGTGTTTTAATAAAAGATTTTATTTTGGTACCAAATTCATCAGAAATCCTAAAAGAATCTGTCCTCATATAAGTTATTAAACCAATTCTTAAATTATCTATTTCAACACCTTCATAAAGTTTTTGAGCTGTCATCATAGTATTTTGAGCTCCCATAGAAAGATTTTGAAAAGCATCTTGTTGCAATGTAGATGTAATAAAAGGTTTAGGAGGTTTTTTAATAACTTTTTTATTTTTAATACTTTCTAATAAAAATTTTTTATCTTGAATTTTATTAAAAATTTGAAGTGCTTCTTCTTCTTTAATTTTATGTTCCTTAGGTTTAATAACTAAATTAGCTTGAAAATTCTCAAAATGAACTCTAATTAAATTATATTCTTCTGGAATAAATTTTTTACGTTCTTCTTCTAATTCAACAATTAATTTTAAAGCAACTGATTGAACTCTTCCTGCTGATGGAGCATTAATTTTCTTTACTAAACCTGATAATTTGAAACCAATAATTCTATCTAAAATTCTTCTAGTTTCTTGAGAATCTACTAATTTTTTATTAATAACAGAAGGAACTTTGAATGCTTTTTGAATAACACTTTTAGTAATTTCGTTAAATAAAATTCTATTTTTATCTTTTTTATCTAAATTTAACACTTGTGATAAATGCCAAGCTATCGCTTCGCCTTCTCTATCGGGATCCATAGCTAAAAAAACTTTTTGATTTTTTGTTTTTTGAATCAATTCTTGAAGTATTTTTTTTTGTTTATCAATAATAATATAATCAGGACGAAAATTATTTTTAATATCAATTCCTAAACGTTCTGGACCTGAAAAAGCTAAATCTCTAATATGTCCTTTTGAAGATAAAACTAAAAAATCATCACCTAAATAACTACTAATAGTTTTAGCTTTAGAAGGAGATTCTAAAATAACGACTTGTTTTTTCATAACACAAATCAACTTTCTTGTTTTTACATATCTTTTTTTATTTTACTTTATATATCTATAAAAAAGTTTTTAAATTAAGATCATAATTAACTTTTGGCATTTTATTACTTTGAATTTTTTTAAAAATCATCAATAATAAATTATTTTCTTGTTTCGAATGATCAACATCAGAAACATTATTATATGTTTTGGTCATCAAAAATTGAAATGAAATTTCTGTTTCTAAATCTAAATCAGTTAATTTAAAAAGTTTTTTTAGATAATGAGAATAATTTATTTGTAAGTATTTTAAAAAATAATCGATAATTTCTTTTTTTATGAAAAGATTTTCTTTAATACAACCACAAATAGCTAACGAATATCCTATTTCCTTATAATTAAATTTAGGCCATAAAACTCCTGGTGTATCTAATAATTTCATATTATTTTCTAAATTAATCCATTGCATTTGTTTAGTAACTCCTGGTAAATTAGCTGTTTTCATTAGCTTTTTACCTGCTAAACAATTAACTAAAGTAGATTTTCCTACATTAGGAACACCTACAATCATAAATTTTAAAAATTTTTTGATTTTTATCCCTTTATATTGAAAAATTTCTCTAATTTTTGGATATATCTTATTAATATTAATTTTTTGTTTAGCGTCAATATTCAAAGTATATAAAATTTTTTTTTGATGAAAGAAATCAAGAAAAAAACTATTTTTATCTAAATCAGCAAGTGAACTTTTATTTAACAAAATTAAAAAAGGTTTATTATTTAAAAGTTTTAAAAGTTCAAAATTCATACTAGAAAAAGGAATTCTTGCATCTAAAAGAATTAAAATGCAATCAACAAATTTTAAATTATTTCTAATATTTTTTAAAGTTTTGGACATATGTCCTGGAAACCATTGAATATCAATCATCAAAAAAACACCGTTACCTATTTTATTATAATAATTACTTGTTAGTATTTTGAATTTCTTTTTCTAATTCCTTTAAAATATCATCTATATTTTGAGTCTCAAATATTTTTTTACTATAAACTTTATAAATTTCTTCTCCCATAATTGTAATAATAGAACATCCTATTTTAACAATAATTTTATTATAAAAAATTTTCATAAAAGTCGTTTTAACCCAATGAAAGGGATTTAATAAATTTAAAGTATTTGAAAAAACATTGTAAATTTTACGAGTTTTACGATATTTATGCACATACTTTTGATCTACTAATTTTTTTTTTAAAACAAAAATTTGTCTCAAAGTCATTTTTTTAAAATAAAATATAATTTTTTTATTAAATAAACTATCTAGTCTATCATGAACATACTGAATCAAAGCTAAACTTTCTTGAATATTTAGTTCTAAATAGGGAAAATCAGACTCAGGATAAAAAGTAGAAGACACTTCTAAAATTAAATTTTTGCAATTAATTAATAAAAAAGAAATATAATCATCTGGTTTCTGTTTGATATCTTGTTGAAAAATTTCTTGTTTCTCTTTAATTAATTTATTCATATCTTCATTTGATAATTTATCATTTGTATTTTCTGTTTTATAAATGTTTTTATTAAAATTTCTTAAAATAGAAAATAAATATACTAAAGAAAAAAATATAAATCCTGAGATTAAACCCGCAAAATAAGAAATAAAAATTTTACAATTATCCCAACTGAACAACCAACTAAAATCCATTAAAAACTCCTTAATTATAAAAATAAAAATTCTTTTATTAATTTTAAAATCAAAAAAGAAATTTTAAAAAAATAACATATAATAGTAAATCAATTATTTTCTTTCTTTAAACCCAAATAAAGAAATTTATCTCTTCCAAGTGTAGAATTTAAATATAAATTAGGAATCCAAATAATAATATTTTGTTGATCCGTTACTAACCAAATCTTTTGCCTTTCATTTAAAGGGATTTTAGAATTAATAAAAAATTTTTTTAATTTTTGAGTTCCGAAAGAAAATTCTAAAATATCGCCTGTTTTTTTAGTTCTCACAAAAAAAGGTGGTTGAAGACGATTTAGATCATAAAATATCTTTTGTTTCGCAAAACAAAAAGATAAAAAATTTTTATCAGAAGCACAATGTATGGAAGGTTTACAATTTTTAGAAATCACTTCAGAATTTCTACGTTTCCAAAAAAATTTATAATATTGTTTAACTAATATCCATTCTTTAGATAACAAATCCCATTGAATACTAGGTTTATTATTATTTTGTAAACCTTTTACAATATTATTAATCAAAGAAAAATTTTTATCAATTTTTTTTTCTTCCAATAAAAATAAAATAATATCTTTTTGAATAACAATATCTAGTTTTAAAAAAAATTGTAAATTGAAAAAAGTTTTATCTATTCTTTTATCTAAAAAAGAATGAGTTTGTTTTCTTATAAAATTATTAATTTCCGACATTTGAAAATGAAACTTTTGAATATTTTTCAAAAAATTATTTAACTCTTTGAAAAAAGGTATAATTTGATTTCTTATTTTATTTCTAGTATATATATTCAAAGAATTAGTGTGATCTTCTAAAAAAGGTATTTTTTTGTCAAAAGCATAATCCAAAATTTTTTGTTTTGGAGTATACAAAAAAGGTTTTAAAAAATAAAAACCATCATTAAAATAAGACGTTTGCATGCCACTATATCCTAAAAAAGAACTACCTCGAGAAATTTTGAACAAAATATTTTCCGCTAAATCATCTAAATGATGAGCCGTTATTAAATAAAAAGTCTTATATTTTTCAGCAATTTGTTTTAATTTTTCTTTTCTAAGTATTCTAGCCTCATTTTGAAAATTTTGTCCTACTATTTGTAATTCAAAATAATAAAAAGGAATTTTTTTCGAAAAACAATAGTTTTCGACTAAAATTTTATCTTCTAATGATTCTTTTCGTTTCAAATGATTAAAATGAACCACAACTAAATTATACTGTAAATGATATAAATAATCCAGTAAAACCATAGAATCAACGCCACCACTTACAGAAATAATATAAATATTTTTTTTATCTAATTTGAAACATGCAGAAGAAAAAATCATAATTTAAATTCCTTTTAAATATTTTAAACTATTTTTATTATTTTATATTTTTGTTTCTAATTTTTTTAATTTTAACACATTTAATTGTTGTTCATCAACTAAACTAGGACTTTGCATCATTAAATCTTGACCACTTTGAGTTTTAGGGAAAGCAATTACGTCTTTAATATTGTTTGTTTTAGTAAATAACATCACTAAACGATCTAAACCTAAAGCTATACCGCCATGAGGAGGAGCTCCGTATTTCAAAGCCTCATTGAAAAAACCAAAATTTTGTTCAATTTCTTCTTTTTTTAAACCTAATTTATTAAAAATAAATTCTTGAACTTGAGATTGATAATTTCTTAAAGAACCACTACCAATTTCATAACCATTAAAAACCAAATCATAAGTTTGTCCTTTTACTTTATCAGGGGCCTCATATAATTGTTGAACATCAATAGGTAAAGTAAAGGGATGATGCATAGCATAATATCTCTTTTCTGATTCATTAAATTCTAATAAAGGAAAATCAACAACCCATAATAAAGATTCTTTATTCGAATCATATAAATCCAGATTTTTAGCTAATTCATTTCTTAAAAAACCTAAAGCTTTTAACAAATTATCTTCATTAATTCCATGTTCTTTATTAAATAAAATAAAAAAACAAATTTCTTGTTCTTCTAAAAACGAAACCTCTTTAATATAATTATTTAAATAACCTTTTAATAAATTATCTTGTTTTTGAATAAAATGTAAATCCAAAGAGAAATTTTGTTTAATTAAGTTTTTATATTCATCCAATTTTTTTCTTGAAAAAAATTTTTTGAAATCAGAAATATTCAATTTAATACCTTTGATTATAGATTTAATATTGTTTTGATTTAATTTTTTTAAATCAAAATAAGATGTTAAATCTTCGATTAATAAATCGAATCTTAAATCAGGTTTATCTGTTCCATATAAATTCAAAGCTTTATCATAAGTTATCTTTTGTAAAGGAGTTTTTAATTCTTTTTTAAGAATATCTTGAAAAAGATTTTTCATAATTTCTTCTACTAAAGTCATAATTTCTTTTTGGTCAAAAAAAGCCGTTTCAATATCTACTTGTGTAAATTCAGGTTGTCTATCAGATCTTAAATCTTCATCTCGAAAACAACGCGCTATTTGAAAATATCTTTCAAAACCAGACAACATATACAATTGTTTAAAAATTTGAGGAGATTGAGGCAAAGCATAAAAATTATAAGGATGAATTCGAGAAGGTACTAAATAATCTCTAGCTCCTTCAGGAATAGATTTGGATAAAATAGGAGTTTCTAATTCTAAAAAATCATTATCTAAAAGTGTTTTTCTTATATTTTGAGTAATTCGATGACGTTTGACTAAATATTTTTTTTGTTCTTCTCTTCTCAAATCTAAATAACGATATTTTAAACGTTGTTCTTCTAAAGCATTTGTTTGTTCAAAAACATTTAAAGGTAAATTTTGAGCCTCAGATAAAAGATTACATTTTTCAATTAAAATTTCAATTTCACCAGTTTTTATTTTTAAATTTTTATTTATTCTTTCACGAACTAATCCTATAACTTCGACTACAGTTTCTACTTTAAAAGAAGCTATTTGATCATATTGATGATGATCATGATCTACCACCAATTGTACAATTCCTGAGAAATCCCTTAAAATTAAAAATATTTTCTTACCTATATTTCTTTTTCTAGCGATCCATCCTTTAATTAAAACTTTTTGACCATTCTGTTTTAATGTTATTTCGTTATTAGAAAAAATATATTTTGTTTTCATATTATGAACATAATCCTTCTTTTAAAAAATTAATGATTTCTTTTTTATCTATAATTTCTGTTTTGTGATTAAAAACATTTTTAATATTAAATTTATTATTTTCGATTTCTTTTTTTCCTATAAAAATAATAAATTTAGGTTTTAAATCTAATATTTTGTGTAATTGTTTTTTAAAATTAAAGACTTGATAATTCATTTCCACTTTTATATTATTTTTTTTTATGGTTCTCGACAAAAATAAAGTATCTAAAATAATTTCTTCATCTAAAGAAAATAAATAAACATCTAAACATTCTGTTTGATAATTTTGAAAAAACAAATTCTCTTCTAAAACATTCATCAAACGTTCCATGCCGATTGCAAAACCGATACTATTAATTCGATGACCGCTAAATTCTTTTACAAGTTCATTGTAATTTCCACCACCACCTAAAATATAATTTTGTTGATTAACATTAGAAAAAAAAGAAATTTCGAAAACAATATCAGTATAATAATCTAAACCTCTAACTAATCGAAAATCAGTTTCAAAATTAATTTGAGCTTCTTTTAAAATATCTAAAATTATTTTAAATTTAACTTTAGCTTCATCAGTTAAATAATCAAAAATAACGGGAGCTTCTTGTAAAAAAATTTTTGAAGAACATTCTTTACAATCAAAAATTCTTATAACATTTTGTTTTATTCTTTTTAAACATAAATCACATAATTGATCTTTATTTTTTTCAATATAAGGAACAAAATCATTTAAAAAACGTTTTCGAGATTCTAAATCTCCTAAACTATTAATAATAATTTTAGCCTCTTTTAAATTTAAAATATCCAAAAGATCATTTATCAAAAAAAATAGTTCTACTTCTGATAAAAAATTTTTAATACCAATAATTTCAACGCCTATTTGATGAAATTGACGATAACGTCCTTTTTGAGGACGTTCATAACGAAAAAAAGGACCATAATAATAAAATTTATTTAATTCATTAAAATGATAAAGTTTATTTTCAACATAACTCCTAACAATAGAAGCTGTCCCTTCTGGTCTTAAAGCGATTTTTCTCCCTTTTTTATCTATAAATTCAAACATTTCCTTTAAAACCATATCAGAATATTGAGCGGAACGTTGAAAAACTTCACTATATTCCAAAATAGGTGTTCTTATTTCATTAAAATTACATTTATTTAAATATTTTTTAATTTTATTTTCCACAATAGTCCATTTTTTAACTTCATCAAATGTTAAATCATGGGTCCCTTTAATTTTTTTCATAATTAATTTCTTTAATTAAATCCTCTATAAATTTATTAAATATCAAATAATTAAAATAAACTTAAAATAAATTTTTCTATTTAATTGAATATTAATTAATTTAAAATTCTTATTTTTTTTGAAATCTTTTTTTCATTGCTAAAAAAGAATTAATTTTAGTAATAACTAAATGACAATTAATTTTTTTATTAGCGATAGCGATATATAATTCATTAATGTTTTGAATATATTGTTTCCTAAAGTTTTTCGCTAAAAAAGCTTTATCAATGACAAAATCTATTTTATGATTATATAATTCTTTATCTAAAATTTCTTTTCCGTTTTTCACTAATTCTATGTTTTCTTTATTCAAGAATTTTTTAATTAATTTTTTAACATAAGAAGTTTTAACTATATTTAACCACTTTTTATTAACGCGAAAAATATTTTTATTAGTTCTAATAGAAATAATATCGCCATTTTTTAATATATATTCCAAAGGAACAATTTTACCATTAACAATAGCTCCTGTCATTCTATAACCAATAGAAGAATGAATAAAAAAAGCGAAATCAATCGTAGTAGAACCTTTCGGCAATTCATAAACTTCTTGTTTTGGAGTGAAAACATAAACATTTTCTGTTAAAATATCATTCTTAATAGAATCTACAAAATTTTGAGAATTTTTATGCAAATCATTATCTGAATCTTTTGTTATTTTTATTAATTCTTGATACCATCTTAATTTTTTAGCAATTTCTAATTGTTTATCTTGTTTAGAATAAATTTTATTTTCTTTATAACCCCAATGAGCTGCAATTCCTTTTTCAGCAATTTCATCCATCTTTTTAGTTCTGATTTGAACCTCAAATAAAGTTCCATCTTTAGATAAAACAGTATTATGTAAAGATTGATATAAATTAGGTTTTGGAATAGCAATATAATCTTTAAATCTTAAAGGTAAAGGAGAATAATTAGAATGGATAATACCTAAACAACGATAACATTCATCCACTTCGTCTACAATAATACGAATCGCTAATAAATCAAAAATCTCTTCAAAACTTACTTTTCTTTGTTTCATTTTTTTATAAATACTATAAATATTTTTGCTTCTACCACTAATAGAAAAATTTTGAATATTAGATTGAACAAATAAAATTCGAATATTATCAATAATTTGTTGAATAGATTTTTCTCTTTCGTTTTTCTTCATATTAATCAAACGAGACATACGATAATACTGCTCAGGATTAATATAACGAAAAGATAAATCTTCCAATTCTGATTTAATTTTGAATAAACCTAAACGATGAGCTAAAGGAACATAAATAGTTAAAGTTTCTTCTGAAATTCGTAATCTTTTGACAGGTCTCATTATTTTCAAAGTTTGCATATTATGAAGTCTGTCAGAAAGTTTAACAAGGACAACACGAATATCATTAGCCATAGCTAAAAACATTTTTTGTTGATTCTCAATTTGTCTTTGACGTTGATTAAAAACAATTTTAGTTAATTTAGTTGTTCTTTCGACTATATAAGCGACGTCTTCACCTATAGACGATTTCAATTCATCAAAAGTTAAATCAGTATCTTCTAAAACATCATGTAATAATCCTGCCATCAAAGTATTAGGTTCGCTTTTTAAATCTGCTAAAATTTGAGTAACACGAATAGGATGAATAATAAAATCTTCTCCTGTTTCTCTTTTTTGTTTTTTATGTTTAAGTTGAGCTAATAAATAAGCTTTGTGTATTTTCTTTAAAATATCTTTATCAGTAATATACGAATTAATTTGAACCATTAATTCTTTATAAATATCTTCCTCATTTTCTAATTTTTTAATTAATTGACCTTCCATACAAATAAACCTATGCTTTCTCTATTTTTTTATTATTATAAATTATTTAGAAAAATAAAGTTTAAACATATAACATTTTTTTGTTTTGAGAATAAACTTCTTTTATTATACCAGCGCCTAAACAAAAATCTCCTTTATAAAAAGAACAAACTTGACCAGGAGTAACTAATTTAATTTTTTGCGGATAATAAATCTTAATTGTACTTTCATTTAAAAATATAATTTCAACTTCTTGATTAGGTTGACGATAACGAAATTTAGCTTCTATTTTCATTCTAGCGTTTTTTTTATAAATATTACCATCGCAATTTCTCCAAACAACATCAATAATTAAAGCAGAATCACTATATAAATAAGGACTTTCAGCATTTTGATCTACATAAAGAATATTATTCTTTAAATCTTTTCCGACGACAAACCAAGGAGATTGGTTTTCTTTTGTAACCTTTAAATTTAATCTTTTTCTTTGACCAATAGTATACTTAATAACACCTTCGTGTTCTTTCAAAAAGACACCATTCATATCTTTAATAGGACCTTTATTAGTCTTTAAGTAATTATTTAAAAAAACAAAAAAATTTCTTTCGCCAATAAAACAAATACCTGTAGAATCTTTTTTTTTAGCAGTAATTAGATTTTCCTTAGCAGCAATTTCTCTCACTTGTGCCTTAGTCAACTCTCCTAAAGGAAAAAGAACTTTTTTTAATTGTTCTATTTTTAATTGAGACAAAAAATAAGTTTGATCTTTATCACGATCCAAAGCTTTAGCTAAAATAATTTCTTTGTTTTTATAAATAATCCTAGCGTAATGCCCCATAGCAATATAATCTGGATTAAATTGCTCAACATATTTAACAAAAATATCAAATTTAATTTTATTATTACATAAAACATCAGGATTGGGAGTTAAATTCGCTTTTAAACCGTTTAAAAAAGAAGTAAAAACTTGATTCCAATAATCCTCTGAAAAATCAACCTTATGACATTTAATATTCAATTGTTCAGCGACTTTCAAAGCATCATTGAAATCTTGTTCTTGAGGACAAATATTATTATTAACAAAAGGATTACCTTCTACATCATAATTCAAGCTACTATCCCAATTACGCATAAAAACACCTTCGACTTCATAACCTGCTTTTTTTAAAAGAAAAGCAGCTACACTGCTATCAACTCCGCCAGATAAACCAATTATTACTTTTTTTTTCATATTTGTCCTTTAAATTTTTAAATATTTTTTATTTACACTATTCTCTTTCCATGTGAATAGGAAGTTTTAATTCTGTACGATAAGAAAGACTATAAGATAAAATTTTAGGTCCAGGAGACATTTTATTTCTTTTATATTGACTTTGATAAAAATTTTTCATATATCGTACAACCAATAACAAACTTTCTTGATAAGTTAACAAAAAAGTTTTTTCTATTAAAAAAGCTATCTTTTCTTTTGAAAAACTATTATTTAAATGATGATATAAAATAAAATCTTCTACAATAACTTGAAAATTTAAAAATTTTTCTATTTGAGATAAATAGTAATTTTTAATATCTTCTTCAATAAATATTTTGTTTTCTTTAAAATGAAAAAGAATTAATTCAGACATTAAAGTATTAGGTATACCTAAATTTAAATTATATAAAAAAACATTATCTGAACGGAAACCAGAATTTATTCTTCCAACAGCCAAATCTGATAAATTATCGCTGTCTAAAACCAATTTATTAAATCCATCGTTAAAAAGTTGTTCTAAACATGGAAATTCGTTTTCTTTAATAATTTTAACATTATTTATGCCTAAATTTTTTAATAATTTTTTCGTTAAAAATAAAATATGTGGATCATCAGAATAATTTAACTCTTTAATAATAATTTCTAAATATTGTAAACTCTTTTTATTATCGCGAAAGTATTGAAAAACTACTAAAAGAATCAAAATTTCATTTAATCTATTTTTCATTTCTAATATGATTTTAGAATTAAATATAGAAGACATTTTCGTTTTCAAAGATAATACTTGAATAAGATTAGATAATTTCAATTGTTTTTCTAATTCTTCCTTGTTATCATCCAAAAAAGGTCTAGAATTAAAATTTTTTTCAAATTCATAAAAATCTACTTCTTCAACTTCGAAATAAGATTTCATAAAAACGAATTCTTTTCCGATTTTTTGATCTGCATAAGTTGTATCAATTCTTCTTTGATATTTAATAGCGTCTATAAAAACATCTACTACCAAACTAATATCTGAACTTGTTAAATTTTTTTCACCAATAATTTTTCCTAAAACAGCTGCAATTTTATGATTAGAAAAAAGAGTATTCTCCGAAGATTCTGTTATACCGCTACTAGTGTAAAAATATCCACCTATTTGTTTACGTGAATGATTTAAAACCGCTAATTTACGAAGTTGATCTTTACCAAAATGTTCTGTAGAAGAAGATAAATTAAAAATCAAATGTGCTCCATTCAAAACCATTAAATCGCTAGGTGATTCAATAGTCCATAAATCTTGACAAATTTCAACACCAAAAATAATATCAAATTTTTTATTAACAAATAAAATATTTCCAATAGGAACTTGTTGTCCTAAAAAATTAATTATTTTAGTATCTATATATTTACCTGATTGGAACCATCTTTTTTCACTAAATTCTTTATAATTAGGTATCATTTGTTTAGGAACAATACCTAAAATTTTTTTATTTTGAATAACCACAGCTACATTAAAAATAACTTCTTGGAATAAAAAAGGCATCCCAATTAAATAAACACCTTTGAAAGAATTATTATTAATAAGAAAATTAAGAGAATTTATATTTTCTTCTAAAAAAGTAGTTTCAAAAAATAAATCTCCTGCTGAATAACCGCTTAAACATAATTCTGGAAATAAAACCAAACTTGATTTGCTTTTATTTAAAACTTCAATAATACTTTTAGCATTTTTAAAGGAATTACCAACATATAAATCAGGGCTTGACATTTCTATTTTGATAGAGTCATTTTTATACATTTTTGCAAAACCTTTCTAATTATGTTTTTTTCATTTTTAATTGTTATAAATGTACATTGGATAAATCATTTTTTAATAAATTTTTATAGTATTTAACAAAAATATCTAAAATATCTTTTTGATATGTTAAAGAAAAAAAATATATAAAATATTTATTAAAATATTATAATAGTTTTTCATTTTTTTCAAGAACATCTCTTTTTTCAATTACAAAACCAACAATAACTAAAGATAAAAAAGAACAAAAGATTCTACTTAAAAAAATTTTTAATTCGTCTTTGTCTTCGATTAAAGAAGAAAACAAAACAATCATTCCATCAGTAAACAATAAAACTAAAATAAAATTTATACCACAAATATCTTTTAAAATTTTTTGGCAAATATCCATTCCTCCTGTATTATATCCTAAATTACGAATATTACTTAAGGTATAACCAATCAAAAGACCGCCTAAAAGAGAAGATATCATAAATGTTTTAAAATCATTTTTTTTTAGGTCAATAAAAATTTTTGATAAAAACGATTTTCTTGAATATATTCCTATAAAATAATTTAAAAGAAAAAAACAAACAGTTAAAAAAAAGGCTAAAAAAATCGTTTTTTTACAAAAATCTTTGCCAAAAAATTTATAACTTAATAAAATCGTTACAAAATTATAAAAAAGAACAAAAATAAATATCCATAAATCAAAAATGTGTGGTTCTGATAATAATTTATTACATGAAACAAATTTAATAATTTGTACTGTTAATAAAGATAAACCATCTAAACCACCATTATTCAATTTAGGACCTAAAATAAAAAAATAAATAGCAAAAGCTAATAAAAAATCATTTAATATAATAAAAAACCATTTATAAAAAACATTATCAGAAATCTTTTTATAATTTATCATATTTTGTATATTCAACCAAATTGCCTTAATATTCTAATTTATATAAATTAAATTTTAAATTATAACTTTTTTTAAATAAAAATTTTATAAAATTATAATATTTTTATTGTTTTAAAAAAGCATTGATGAATTCATCTAAATAACCATTCATAACTAATTCAATTTGAAAACATTCATGATTAGTACGATGATCTTTTACCATTTGATAAGGATGAAAAACATAACTTCGAATTTGATTGCCCCAACTAATATCTTTTTGATCTTCTTTTAAATTATTTTCATTTTCTTTTTTTTTCATAAGAGCTAAATTTAATAATTTAGTTTTTAAGATTTGTAAGGCTTTTTCTCTATTTTTAATTTGACTTCTTTCATTTTGACAGTTTACTACTATATTAGTAGGTAAATGAGTTATTCTCACAGCCGAATCAGTTGTATTAACATGTTGTCCACCAGCTCCGCTACTACGAAAAACATCAATTCTTAAATCTTCATCTTTAATATTAATTTGGATTTCTTCTTTTATTTCAGGTAAAACTTCACAAGATACAAAAGAAGTATGTCTACGTAAATTGGAATCAAAAGGAGATACTCTCACTAACCTATGAACTCCTCTTTCGGATTTTAAATATCCATAAGCATAATTACCTTTAATCAATAAACTAACTGCTTTTAAACCAGATTCTGAACCTTGTTGTAAATATAAAATTTGAGTTTGAAAGTTTTTTCTTTGAGCATATCTTTGATACATTCGAAATAACATTTCACACCAATCTTGAGATTCTGTACCTCCTGCTCCTGGGTGCAAAATCAAAATAGCATTATTTTCGTCATAAGGTTTATTTAATAAAATATTAATTTCAAATTTTTTAATATCTTTTTTTATTTTTTTCAAATCTTCCATCAAAATTAAAAAATCATTATCATTTTCTTCTGTTAAATCTAACAAAACAATTAAATCATTTAAATTTTTTTTTAATTCCGAAAAAGAATTAACTTGTTCTTGTAATTTAGAAAATTGTTTAGTTATTTTGGTTGCATTATCACTTTGTTCCCAAAAAGAAGCGTCTGCCATCAATTTATTAATTTCTTCGATTTTTTCTTTTTTTTCTTTTAAATTAATTTTATATTCTAAATCTGATAAAATTGTTTTTAAATTTTCTAAAGTTTTATTGATTTCATACTTGTCCATTATATATTAAATAATCCTTTTAAAAAAATATTCTAATTCCATGGTTTTTTAATAGATTTATGTTGTCTTCTTTTTCTTCTATTAATAATATCTTTTTTTAAATTATTTTTACTTAAAATTTGATCTTGTTGTTTTCTTTCTAAAAAATCTTCTTTTGAAAAAAAGAATTTTAAAATAATACGTGTTGTTTCAAAACAAATATTGTCCATCATTTCATTAAAAAAAGTACATCCTGTATCTTGATAAACTGTTAAAACATTTTGTTGTCCGTAACTTAAAAAATTAATACTTTTACTTAACATATTCATATCTGACATATGACGTCTAAAATGATTATCAATATTTTGAAGCATAATAAATCTTAAAGTTTGGAAATAATAATCCTGACCATCAATAATCAAGTTTTGTTTATGTTGTTCTAAAATATTTTTAATTTTTTCATATACTAATTCAATTATTTTTTTTTCAAAATTATTTTTATTTTCTCTTATTTTTTGTAATTCTTCCAATGTCAGAATACCTTGAGGTAAAAATAATTTTTCTAGATAATCAATAAAATCAATTAAATTTTGATCTTCTATTTTGCCTATTTTATTTGATATAAAATATTTAATTTTTTTATTTACTGTTTTATGTATGATATTAATAACTAAATCTTCTATATTATCTAACGTTAAAATTGCTCTTCTTTGTGTATAAATGATTTTTCTTTGTACATCTAAAACTGAATCGAATTGTAAAATAAATTTACGATAATCAAAATTAGAAGATTCAATTTTCTTTTGTATATTAGTAAAAAATTTAGTGAAAAATTTATAAGAAATAGGTTTATTTTTTCCTTGATTCTCTTGAGTTCTTTTTAAAAGCGTGATCATTTTTTGAATTCGTGCGCCACCAAAACGTTTAACTAATTCATCTTCTGCTGAAACAAAAAATCTTGAATAACCAGGGTCTCCTTGACGACCAGCACGACCTCTTAATTGATTATCAATCCTTCTTGATTCATGTCTTTCAGTTCCTAAAACAGCTAAACCGCCTAATTCTACTACTCCTTCTCCTAAACGAATATCAGTACCACGACCTGCCATATTAGTAGCAATAGTAATTGATCCTTTTTGGCCAGCTTTAGCAATAATCTCCGCTTCTTTAAAATGATTTTTAGCATTTAAAATTTCATGAGGAATTTTTCTTTTTTTTAAATTTCTTGAAATTTGTTCAGAAACTTCTACTGTAACAGTTCCGATTAAAACAGGTTGTTTTTTTTTATATCTTTCTTCTATATCTTGAATTAAAGATTCCCATTTTTCATCTAAAGTAGCAAAAACAAAATCAGGCATATCTTTTCTAATCATTAATTGATTAGTCGGAATTTCAATAACTCTCATATTATAAATACTAATAAATTCTTTTTCTTCTGTTTTAGCTGTTCCTGTCATACCAGATATTTTTTTATAAATACGAAAGAAATTTTGATAAGTAATAGTTGCGTTAATTTCTGTTTCTCCTTCGATGCTACAACCTTCTTTCGCCTCTAAAGCTTGATGTAAACCATCACTAAATTGACGACCTTGTAAAACTCTTCCTGTAAATTGATCAATAATTAAAACTTTATTATTATCTACTAAATAATCTTTATTTTTATTCATAATAAAAACAGCTTTTAAAGCGTTTTTAATACAATGTATTAAAGAATAATTATTACCGCTATATAAATTTTTAATTTGAAAAAAAGTTTCAGCTTTAGCGATTCCTTCTTCAGATAATTCAATTGTTTGAGATTCTAAATCAATTATATAACCGTTTTCTTTTAAAGTTTTAACAAAACGATTTGCATCTCTATAAAATTTAATTACTTGTTTCGAAGGACTGGAAATAATTAACGGAGTTCTAGCTTCATCAATTAAAATCGAATCTACCTCATCAATAATAGCGTAATTATATTCTCTTGTCATCAATAAATTTTCGATATCATTTTGAATATTATCTCTTAAATAATCGAAACCTAATTCGCTGTTAGTAGAATAAAGAATAT
Source organism: Candidatus Phytoplasma sp. AldY-WA1 (assembly GCF_020312115.2). Lineage (NCBI taxonomy): Bacteria > Bacillati > Mycoplasmatota > Mollicutes > Acholeplasmatales > Acholeplasmataceae > Candidatus Phytoplasma > Candidatus Phytoplasma sp. AldY-WA1. Next base: position 19,647 of record NZ_JAHRHX020000001.1, on the reverse strand, counting down.
CACATTTATAAGCTAATTTTTTTTCTTCGATATTTTTGTCTTTAATATTTAAACCGACAGTTAATCCTAAAAAACGAAAAATATTTCCTATTTCTCCTTCAGATTCACGACGTGCTAAATATTCATTAACAGTAACAATATGAACGCCTTTACCACTTAAAGCATTTAAATAAGCGGACATAACTGAAGTTAAAGTTTTACCTTCACCTGTTTTCATCTCAGCAATTTGTCCTTGATATAAAACAACTGCTCCTAAAAGCTGTACATTATAAGGCGTTAACCCTGTAACTCTAGTACAAGCTTCCTTAGTTAAAGCAAAAGCTTCTGGCAATAAATCATTTAAAGAAGTTCCTTCTTGATACATTTTTTTTAATCGTTCGGTTTCTTTAGGAAAATCATCATCATTTAATTTAGCAAACCCCTCACTAAAATTACCCATTTTATTAACTAACAATTGAGCTTTTTTTAAGTATTTATTAGAAGAGTTAAAAAAATTTTTGAAAAAATTAAAAATCATTATTTTATGTTTAAACCTTTCTAAACAAATTTCAGATTTATTCCAGAACAAATAATATTAAATTTATTATCTTTTAATTCTTAGTATATTAAAAAGTAAAAGATTTTCTTAATTTTAATATTTTTTTAAAAATTTTTAAAAAAAATATAATTTTAAATTTATAAACATAATGAAATTCAAATATTTTTATAAATTGAAAAAAATCATTATCTTATATTAATTTATAAATTTAAAATTAAAAACTTTTTTATTAAAATAATATTAAATTATAATATTATTATACAAAATATATAAATGAATAAAAAGAATGTAATGAAAAAATAATTTCAATAAATAATAAAAACTATGTTTACTAATAAACATAGTTTTTATTATTATCGCTTTATATTATTTCGCAGATTCTAAGTATTTGATCCCTACCAAATTTAACAAACTCCATGGTTTGCTGAAATATGGATGAAAAGAAAAATCTTTAAAAGCTAAAGAATCAATAGTATTTTTTTGTTCGATACAAACACTTAAAGTATTCATTTTTTCAGTTAAATCAGTAGTAGATAAAATTTGACCTCCTAAAATAAGACCTGTTTTTTTTTCAAATAAAATTTTTAATAATACTGAGTCGTAATCAGGCATAAATTCAGGTCTATTAGCATCTTTTATAGTAATTGAATCATAATCAATACCTAATAATTTAGCTGAATGTTCGTTCAATCCTGTCGAAGAAATACTTAAATCATTAATTTGAATACAACTAGTTCCTTGAGTTCCTAAATATTTATAAACATTTTTTCCAATATTCAATCCTACAATAGTACCTGTTCTTACAGCATTAGTAGCTAAAGGAATATACATTTTTTTGTTGGCTAACGGAGTATATATAATATTTATACAATCGCCACAACCATAAACATCAGGATGTGAAGTTTGTAAATATTCATTAACTTTTAAAGAATTATTAGAATCTAATTCTAAAATATCTTTAAATAAATCTGTATATGGTCTGAAACTAATACATGCAATAACCATCTCTGTTTCATAACAATCTTTATCAGTTTGAACATGTGTCACTAAATCGCCTTTAGTTTTGAATTCAACTACTTTTTGATTTAAAGCTAATTTAACATTATGTTGTTTTAAACTCTCTTCAGCTATTGAAGTAAATTCTTTATCTAAATACTTAGGCATTATTCTATTCTCGATATCTATCAAAGTTACTTCTTTTTTTTGTCTACAAAAAGCTTCAGCCAATTCTACTCCAATATAACCTGCTCCAACAACTGTTATTTTATTGACTTTTTTGGCATACTCAATAATATGATTAGCATGTTCTAAATTTTTAGATAATAAAACATTTTTAGATTCGATTCCTTTTATCTTAGGAATAACAGGCCAAGAACCAGTTGAAAGAACTAATTTATCGAAATCATCAAAAAATTCATTACCATTTTCTAAATTGCGAACTAAAATATTTTTTTTATTTAAATCAATTTTAACAACTTCATGTTGTAATTTTACATTAGCGCCTAAATTATTTAATTCTTCAGCACTAGAATAAAATAAACCTTTTCTATCTTTAACTACGCCGCCAATATATAAAGCTATACCGCAAGATAAAAAAGAAACATTATCGTTTTTTTCATAAATATTTACTTTAATATCTTCGTTTTTTTTCAACATTGTTCTAACTGCAGCTGTTCCAGAATGATTACAACCTATTACGATTACTTTCATTATATATTTTATTTTAAACCATCCTAATGATATTTTTTATTAAAAAAAACAAAAATCAAAAAAATTAATAATCATTATAATTATACTAAATTTAAGTAATATTAAATATTATTTTAGTTTTTTAATCATTATAATGGTAATTTTTCTACTAATTTTAACTCTTCTATTATTTTTTTAGAAATAGTTTTGTTTAATTTAGCTCTTTTTTTAAAATCTGCTTGCGTAAATAATTTTTCTTTTCTTTCTTCAACTAAATGTTTAGCCGCTTTTTCACCCAAACCATCTATCGTGATAAAAGGCATAATTAAAGAATCATTATTATACATTACAAATTCATAAGCTTCGGATTTATTTAAATCAATTGGTAAAAATTTAAAACCTCTTCGAAGCATTTCTGAAGCAATATTTAAAGTATTAATTAAACTTTGTTCTTTAGTTGTGTTTTTTTGTTTTATATTTTTACCTAATAAAGTGTTAATTTTTTCATCAATTTCATTCTGATTTTTTAACATTAAATCATAATCAAATTGATCTAATCTTGTAGATAAAACACCACTGTAAAATAAAAGAGGGTGATGAACTTTAAACCATGCAATTCTAACAGCCATTAAAACATAAGCAGAAGCATGTGCTTTTGGGAAAAGATATTTAATTTTTCCTAAAGATTCAAAATACCAATCATGAATATCTGTTTCTTTTTTAATTGATTCGATCATTTCTTCCCATTCACCAGGTTTAGAATGTTGTTTTCCTTTACGAACTAATTCCATAATTTCAAAAGATTTTAAAGGGTCAACATTTTTACGAATCAAATATAACATAATATCATCACGACAACCGATAATATCATTAAAGGAAATGTTTAAATCTGATTTTTTTAAATAATCAAAATCGCCTCTTTTTTCTAAAATATCTTGAGAATTTTGCAACCAAACATCAGTTCCATGAGAAAGACCTGACACTTTAACTAAAATACCAAAATTAATTTTTTGATTTTTTTCACAAATATCTTTTAACATTTTTTGTACAAATGTAGTACCAAATTCTGGAATAGCAATAGTTGCTATTTTTTGACCTTTGTCAATATATTCATTAGAAAATAATTTATAAACATTAGGATCATCAACTGGAATATTTTGATAAGATGTAAAACTAAATTTATCCTGATTTTTTTCAACATAATCCATAAAAAATTTAATCAAAATAGGATCATCATGTCCTAAAATATCCATCTTAAATAAGTTATTTTCAAAAGAATGGTAATCAAAATGAGTAGTTTTCCAATTAGATTCTATATCATTAGCAGGAAATTGAATTGGAGTAACTTCATAAACAGAAATATTAGGTGGAACAACAACAATACCACCAGGATGTTGCCCTGTAGAACGTTTTACTCCTTCGATTATATTTGATATTCTAGAAATTTCACAATTTCTAATTTTATCTTCTAATTCTTTTTCTTTGATAAAACCTTTAACATAACCAAAAGCAGTTTGTTTAGCTACTGTTTGAATCGTTCCAGCTCTAAAAACACAATCATGTCCTAACAATTCTCTCATATATTCATGAGCTTTAGGTTGATAATCGCCCGCAAAATTTAAATCTATATCAGGAGTTTTATTACCTTCAAAACCTAAAAAAGTTTCGAAAGGAATATCTTGACCATCTTTTGAAAATTTAACAGAACAAAAAGGACAATTTATATCAGGTAAATCATAACCAGATAAAATATCTGTTATCTGTGAATAATCATTCAAATCCGAACCTTGATTTTGAATATATTCTTTATATTCGTGACTTTCTTTTTGTTCTGGAGTCATTTGAGGGAAAACGGTATATTGACATTGAGGGCAAAAATAATGTGGTTTTAAAGGATTAACTTCAGTTATACCCAAAATAGTAGCTATCAACGAAGACCCAATTGAACCACGAGAACCCACTGGATAACCTTTTCCTATTGATTCTTTAGTTAATAAATAAGCTAAAAAATATATAGGAGCAATATTTTGATTAATATTTTTATCTTTACCATCACCGATAATACTTTTTAATTCTTTTTCCATCCTTTGTTGAATAAAAGGATGTAATTTTTTTCCATATAATTTTTGTAATTTATTCTCGATTAAATTTTGCATCTCGATTTTAATACTTGGAATATTTAAATTTTTAGCAAAATTATCATCTTTTAAGGAAAAAAGTTTTTTAGGAAAAATTCTAATTTTCTCAATTTGATCATTTAAAAGATGAGTATTATTAATTACTAAATCTTCTTTTAATTTTTGATCTTCGATGAAATCAAAAGCGTCTAACATTTCTTGAGTAGTTAAAAAATAATTGTCGGGTAAATATTTAGTCGGATATTTTGATAAATTATGTAATCCGCCACCAACTAATTTAGCATTAATATAAATTTCTCTATAAATTTTATCATAAGGATTTAAATAATGAACATCTCCCGTAGCAATCACAATTTTATTTTGTTTTTGAGCTTCATTAATAATTTTTAAAATTGTTTCTTGAATAACAATTTTTCCTTTTTCTGTATTATCGCCGACCAAATTATAAATAATATGTTTATAACTATCTATCGGCTGAACTTCTATATAATCATAAAAAGAAATAACTTCACTTAACTCTTTATCATTTTTATTTAAAGCTGTTTGAAAAACATTACCTTCAGCACAACCACTTCCTACTAATAAACCTTCTCTATATTTTTCTAAATTAGACTTTAACAATCTAGGTTTTCTATAAAAATCTTTAGTTAAAGAATGACTTACTAAATGAAATAAATTTTTATAACCTATTTGATTTTTAGCTAAAATATTAATATGATAAGATATTTCAAATTTTCCATCAATACGGCCTCTTAAATCATAAAAATAAAAAATTTCTTGTTCTTCTAATCTTTTAAACATTTCTATTAAAACAAGGGCTGTTATAGTAGAGTCGTATAAAGCTCTGTGATGACTACCTTCTAATTCTGTTTTAATTTTAAAACATTTAGCCACTCTCTTTAAAGAAAAATATTTTAAATTTTTTTCAAAATATCTTTGACTTACTCTTAAAGTATCTATACAAGGTTGTTCAATAAAAGGAATTTTTAAATTTTTAGCTTTTTCCTTAATAAAACCTATATCAAAAGCCAAATTATGAGCAACTAAAACATAACCTTGAATAAATTCTAAAAATTTAGGTAAAATTTCTTCAATAGTAGGTTTATTTTCTAAATCTTCATCTTGAATTTTTGTAAGTTCTATAATATTTTTATTTAATTTCACCTTTGGATTAACTAATTCATTAAAAATCTTATCTGTTATTTGGCCGTTCTCTATTTTAACAGCTGCTATTTCAATAATTCGATCTCTACATTCTGAAAAACCAGTAGTTTCTATATCAAAAACAACATAATTATGTTTTTTTAAAACAAAATCTTCAAATTTAGGATGCTCTTCTTGATTAGTAATAAAAATAGGTTTTTCTTCGATAAAATCTGTTTCAACTCCTAAAATAGGTTTGATAGGTTTTTTGCGAGTACAATTATCGATTTCAGGATAAGCGTAAAGACCATGATGATCTGTAAAAGCGATCGCTTCATGACCCCATCTTATAGCCGTATCAATATAATCTTTAGCGCTATTTGTAGCATCTAAATTAGACATTTTGGTATGTAAATGAAATTCAATTCTTTTTTTTCCTGGATAATCATCTATTCTTTCCAAAAAGAAAGGTGTAGAATTGACAATTCGATATTCATTTTCGATTTTAAAATTAAAATCTTCTTTATATTTTGCATTATAAATTTTATTTAAAGAAGAAAAAATTTCAACTAAAACTCCTTCTTGAAAACATTTTTCCATTTTTTGATATTCTTTAGAATTAGGTTCCGCAAAGATTCTATACAATATAGAATCTTTTTTTGTTTTCGGATCGACTAAATAAAAAGAAAATAAAATTTGTTTATTTTTAGTTTCTTTTTTAATAACTTGCTGTATATAACCTTTGATCCAAAACTTTTTTGGTTGCAAATCTTTAACTTGTTCATATGATTTAGGAATATCATCAAATGTTAAAAAAAATTTATCATTATTTTTTTCTTCAGGTACATCTAGAAATTTAATTTCTTTAATATTTAAACTCAAATCAGAACCATATCTTTCTTTTAATAATTGATCTAATCCTTGAATTAGAGATTTTAATTCTTCTTCATTACATTTTGAAGAATATTGATTAAATGTAATTTTTATATGACATATTTTTTTTTCAAAATCAATTTTTAAAATTTCAATATCGTAATTATAACCATTTCGAGAATTTAAAATAGAAAATAAACCTTTTTTAGATTGACTCTTAATTATTTTATTCAAAAGATATTGAAAAAGTTCTTTCCATAAAGATTCATCTTGAATATTATCAAGTTTCGTAAATAAAAAACGAATAACAATTTTGAAATTTTTAAAATATTTCATTAAGTCATTTGTTTTTTCATTAATAAATTGTTTAATGGATTGTTCAAAATCATTTAAACAAGAAATATTAGATAAATTTTTATCTCCTGAGAATTCTAAAACCCATTTTATTTTTTTTACAGAAACAATTGTTTGAACAAATTCATAATTAGTTTGTTTTTCTTTATTAAAATCATCTATAAATTTTATAAATTTATCGGATATAAGATTTGAAGACATTTATTTTTACTCTTAGAAATTAATTTTTAAAATTGAAAAAAATAATAATTTTATTTAAATTTATAAAAGTATAAATATAAATAAAAATTAAATGTAATTATGTTTTATAAAATCAAAAATTTAACTTAATTTTAATTTTTTTTAATTGAAAAATATCGATTAACATTTTTTTATAAATATAATGATTTTGAAAATTCCAATTATATTAAATTAATAATTTTTATTGATGCATTTTAATAAATTAAATTTTGAAAAAATAACTATATTTTTTATTATATCATAAAAAAATGATGATACAATTTAACCTTAAGATAACAAATAAAAATAAATTTTGAAGTTCTAAAATATTTATAACTAGTTTAAGAACAGAATATATTCAAATAAAAACTTGAAATTAATCTTTTAAATTTTTATTATTTAAATTTTTTATTTTTTCATAAAATTTTTCATAAAATATTATTTAAAAAACATATAAGTTGTTTTTTTTTTATTTAAATTAAAATTTAATTGTAAGAAATAATAAAAATTAAATTTATTATTATTTATTTTTATAATTTAAAAAACTTTTTTAAATTATATTAAATTAAGAAAGGGATTGGCTAACCATAAATGTCAGAAATTTTAAATAAAAAAACAATAAATTTAAAAAATTTATTATTTTTATCTATTTTAATGATTTTAAGCGTTTCGTTTATACGATTTATACCAGTACAGGCGCACAGCGCAAAATTAACTGGAAATAGCAGTAGAAAAAGAAAATTTATCGGATAAAATAAGCAGTTTCAGCTTTAGAGTATACATTACAGCTGAAGGCACAAAAGTTACTAAAAACGAAATTATAGCTACAATTAGAACAAAATAACATTTATAAAAATTTAAAAATAGATGCGGAACCAAATGCAAGCGAAGCGATTACATCTACTGATTATACAGGCGAAGTAAGAGTTACATTTACTAAAGCAAACCCAGCTGCAGTTCACCTGCTGCTCCAATGTTTACCTGCTGCTCCAAGTGATGCATTGCTAATCAAGAAACACATGCTAAATAAGTAACACCTGCTGCTCCAGTAACACCTGCTGCTCCAGTAACACCTGCTGCTCAATTTACCTGCTGCTCAGTGACAAACCTGCTGCTCCAGTGACACCTGCTGCCAGAAACATGTGCTCAAGTAACACATGCTGCCACAGTAGCATCTAAGCTGTCAGTTACACCTACTGATCAACAAGTAACAGCTGATCATGCTTCAAGTAGGTGCAATAAACCAACAGTAACACAGTGATCTAAAAAAACAATCCAGTAACACCTGCTGCTAAATGGTAAATGCTGCTCCAGTATTCAGATCCTGCAGCAGTACAGTTAACGCAAACAAAATCTGCTGCTCAAAAGATTACAAATGATAAGTGACAGCTACTGCAGTAAACACTGCTAAAGCAAGTAACTGAAAACAACAATAGGTGACAGTGAATAAAACACAAGCTAAGCTCAAGTTACACTACTGCTGCACAAGTAACAGTAGTTTGATAAAAAAACTCCTAGTAACAACTGATGCAGTGATTAAAACGCTCAGTAAGACCAAGTTCTGAAGAGTAAATCTCATAGAGAAAAAATAAATTTAGATACATATAATAAAACAATGTAAAACTAATGAATATAGACTAATGTATGGCGCCAACAGTAACTACTAGCAACAACCTGTTGCTGAGTAAGAATTTAAAGGTGAGCTAAGAAATGCAAAAATCCAGGATAAATGAAACTGCAGTAAACACCTGCTCAGCTAAAAGTACATCTGCTTATATGACAGATAACTACTTGTCTGAGTAACACACTGCTAGCAACACGTAAGCACACTGCTGCCAAGCAACACACAAGCAACACCAGCTGCACCAGCAACACCTGCAAGTACAACACCAACAAACACACAAAATAAACCATTTTATAAAACAATATGGTTCTGGGTAACATTCACAATTTTAACAATTGCATCTATATCAGGTGGAATTTTTATTTACAAAAAAACAAACATCTAAATAAAAAGGCTTTTAAGTCTTTTTATTTTTTAAATTTTAATTTTTAAAAACATATTATAAATGATAAAATTTATCATTAAAAAAATTAAAAAACAACAAAAATTTAAACCAAATTGTTTATAAAAAATAAACAGTTTGGTTTTTCTTTTATCTAAAAAATCAAATTAAATAAAAAATATTATCACAAAAATAAATTTTAAATCTTAATTTTAAATTAATTAATATAATACAAAATAATAAAAAATAAAAATTTTTTATTTTTTATTATATTAATTGTTTTTTATCAAAACAAAAATATTAAAAATGATAAAATATTTATATGTTTGTATTTTAGTTTTAAATGAAAGTATATTAAAATTAAAATTTAAATTTTAAATATATTTAAGGAACAATAATAATTAAATTATATGAAAACTAAAAATTTTTAAATCATATCGATCAATTAGCCGAAGAACACGAATTAACTAGACAACAAATTTTAGAAGCTTTTGAAAAAAGTCTTATTTCTGGTTGTAAAAAATTATCAAATTAAAAGTTGTCATTTAGATTTTGATAACAAATATGAAGAATTTTTTATACAAAGAATATTTAGTTACAGAAGAAGAAATAAATACAACTAAAGAAGAAAATATTAATATTAAAAAATAACTTGTATTAACTTAGAAGAAGCTAAAAAATAAAAGAAAATCCTCAAATAGGAGAAATAATTAGGATCGAAGTTGATCCTAAAAATTTTAATTTTTACGCTAGTCAAGATTTCAAAAACAAACTTAATGAAGAAATCATTAAATTTAAAAAGAAAATATTTATATTTTTTTAAAAATACGAAAATAAATTAATTGACGCTAAAGTAACTTCTATCAAAAAATTTTTGTATTTTAGAATTAGAAAAAGAAGTTCAAACTGTATTATTAAATAAAGATAAACTAAATAATGATGAATTTGAAATAGATGAAATAATTAAAGTTTATGTTACCGAAGTTCAAAAACTACTAAAATGCCGAAAATTTTAGTAAGTCGTATTTGTGTAGAATTTATTGCCGAAACTTTTAAAGAATTTATTCCTGAAATTCAAGAAGGCATTATAGAAATTGTTGCAATGGCTCGTTTTCCTTCATTAAGAACTAAAATAGGTTTATTATCTCATGATACTACAATTGATGCTATAGGTTCTTGTATCGGAGATAAAAGTGTTAGAATCAGAAATATTATTAACAGTTTAAAAGGTGAAAAAATAGATTTATTTTTATGGAGCGAAGATCCAGAAGAACTTATTGTTAATGCTTTAAAACCTGCTCAAATTAATCAAATCAGTATTATTGATTTTGAAAAAAAAATAGCCACTGCTTTAGTAAATGAGGATCAAATTTCATTAGCTATCGGAAAATCAGGAACTAATGTACAATTAGCTAATATAGTTACTAAATGGAATATTTCTGTTAAAACTATCTAATTTTTAAATATTTTTGAAAAAACATTTTTTATTTTAATTTTATTAACAAATAATAATCCTTTTAAAAATTGGATAAAATTGTAAGATTAAAAAAAGAAATAATAAAGAGAGATGATTAAAAAATCATGAATGAAAAAAAAAAGGATAACGACAATATTTCTAAAGAAAAAATTAAAGTCAAAAGTTATTTATTTAATCCTAAACATACTATTAAAGATTTAGCTAATATTTTAGAAATTTCTAATATTGCTTTAATTAAAAAATTTATAGAAGCAGGGATTAAAACAAATATTAATCAATTTGTAACTAAAGAAATTGCTAAAATGTTAAATACGATTTTAGATATCGAAGTTATTTTCGAATCCCCATCTAAAGAATCTTTAAATAAAGATATTAAAAAAGAAACAACAGACTCTAATTTAACTAAAAGAGTTCCTATTGTAACTATTATGGGGCACGTTGATCATGGAAAAACTACTTTATTAGATGTAATTAGACAAACTCGTTTAGTAGATAAAGAGTTTGGAGGAATTACACAACATATCGGAGCTTATGAAATTGTTTATGATAATCAAAAAATAACTTTCATAGATAGTCCAGGTCATGAAGCTTTTTCTCAAATGCGTTCTCGAGGAGCGAAAGTAACTGATATTTGTCTTTTAGTAATTGCTGCCGATGACGGAGTAAAACCTCAAACAATTGAATCTGTGAAACATGCTCAAGAAGCTCAAGTAGAAATTATTGTTGTTATTAATAAAATAGATAAAACTAATAATAAAAAAGAAAGTATTATGAGTGATTTATCTAATTTAGGTTTAACTCCTGAAGAATGGGGTGGTACAACTGCATATATAGGTATTTCAGCTTTAAAAAAAGAAGGAATAGATGAATTACTAAAACTTATTTTATTAATTAGCGAAATGAAAAATATTCAAACTGATTTAACTAAAATAGTTAAGGGAGTTGTTTTAGAAGCTAGTTTAAATAAAAATAAAGGTCCTTCGGCTACTTTAATCACTTCTCAAGGGATTTTAAAAATAGGTGATGTCATAATAGTAGGTGATAATACTTATGGTAAAATTCGTTCTATCGAAGATGATTTAAAAAATAGTTTAAAAGAAATTTACCCTTCGCAACCCGTGTTAATAACAGGTTTAGATTCTGTACCTAAAGCAGGTGATTTATTCATGGCTGTTTCTGATATAAAAACAGCGAAACAAATTATCGAAAACAAAAAAAGTTCTTTAAAAGAACAAAATCAAAATAATTCCCAATCTAATAATCATATTTATAATAATGTTTTAATATCGAATGAAGACAAAGAAAATAAACGTTTAAACATTATTTTAAAAGCAGATACTCAAGGTAGTTTAGAAGTTATTGTCGAATCTTTAGAAAAATTAAATATTCAAGAAATTAAAGTAAATATTATTAAAGCTACTGTCGGAATGGTAACTTTAAATGATATTGTATTGGCACAAACCTTTAATTCTTGTTTAATTAACTTTAATACAGCTATTAACAATAATTTAGAAAAGAATGCTAAAAATCTGAAAGTAGATATGAAAAACTATAATATTCTTTATAAAATGATTGAAGATATAGAAAATAAATTAAAAAATCTATTAGATCCTGTTTTAGAAGAAAAAGCTACTGGCCAAGCCGAGATTAAAAAAATATTTAGTATCAGTTCGATAGGAAACATCGCAGGTTGTTATGTTATTAAAGGAACAATTTTTAATAATTCCATAGCGAAAGTAATTAGAAATAATAAAGTTATTTTTAAAGGAAAAATTGTTTCTTTAAAACATTTGAAGAAAAATATTAATAGTGCTAATCAAGGACATGAATGCGGTATTTTGTTGGATAATTTTAATAATTTTCAAATTGATGATATAATAGAATCATTAAAAATAGAGAAAGTGATAGTTTAATAATGAACAATATTACAAACAAAAGAAGAGCTAATTTAATTTATGAATTATTAGTAGATATAGTTAATGATATTATTAAGGATGACCAAATAGGTTATATTACTGTAACAGGTGCAGATTTATCAAATGATTCATCTTTTTGTAACATTTTTTACACTATTTTAAACGATACTCCAGAAATTTTAAGTTTAGCATCTAAAACTTTAGAAGAAAATAAAAGAGAAATTCGTTTAAGATTAGCTGGAAAAATTCAACATATGAAAAAAATTCCTAATTTAATATTTAAATATGATGAATCTTTAACTTATGGAAAAAAAATAGATAAAATTTTAGATAATATTATAAAATAAAAAATAAATCAAAAAAAGATAAATGTAAATTTATCTTTTTTTATTATTCAAATAAATTATTAAAAAATATAAAAAAGGCTCAAAAAAATATATGTTGTATGCAGAAGTAATAGTCGATAATAAAATTCCTAATTTAAGCCAATGTTTTGATTATTTAATTCCTGAATATTTAGAAAAAATAGTTCAAAGAGGAATGAGAGTCATCATTCCTTTTGGAAATAAGAATACTGAACGTTTAGGATATATTTTAAAATTAAAAGAAAAAACTCTTGTCGAACCTAAATATATTAAATCTATTACAGAAATTTTAGATGAAACTCCTTTTTTAAACGAAGAGCTTTTTTTATTAGCAGAAGAAATATTAAAAATTCCTTTCATCAATTCTGCTTTAGTATATAACACTATCATGCCAAGAAGTTTTTTGAGTACTTATGCCAGAAAAATTACCATTATTCAAGAAAAAGAATTGAATAAAGAAATTAAAGAATATTTAATTAAAAAAAAAGGGATATTAGCTTTAAAAGATATCACTTTGCCTACAGAGGAATTATTCAAACTTCAAAAAAAGAAAATTATCAAAACTAAAATTATCATTTCTAAAAAAGATTCTCGTCCTTCAATAGAACCCGAAATTATAAAAAATCAAAATAAAATTAGTATTAATTTGAAAAATACTTTTTGTTTAAATGAACAACAAGATTCAATTTGGAAACAAATTTCTTGGGGTAATTATAACAATTATTTATTATATTATGATTGTTATGAAAATAAAATAGCCATATATTTAAAATTAATCGAAAAAACTTTACAACAAAATAAACAAGTTTTAATTTTAGTTCCAGAAATACTTTTAATTTCTTTTTTAAAAGAACAAATTCAAAAATATTTTCCAGAAATTTTATTGATTGTTTTAACATATGAATCTAATTATAAAGAACATTATCAAAAAATCCAAGATATTCAAGAACAAAAAATTTTGATCGTAATAGGAACAAGGCCAATTATTTTCCTTCCTTTACAACAAATAGGGGTTATTATTTTTGATGAAGAAAATGATGAGTCTTTAATTGAAAAAGATAAAAGTCCTAATTATGATTCTAAAGAATTAGCTTATATTCGTGCTCAATATCATAAAATACCTTTAATCTTTTTTACAACAATGCCTTCAATAGAAAGTTATTGGCGCCTGAAACAAAAAAAAATTATTTTTTTAAATTTAACTAAAAAAAATAAACAAACGATGCAATTAATTGATATGAAAGAAGAATTGAAAAAAGGAAATTTATCTCCTTTATCTTCTGTTTTATTAGAGCATTTGCAAAAAAATATAAAAGAAAAGAAAAAAACTATTTTATTTATTAATGTTTTAGGATTCTCTCCTTTTGTTTTATGTCGTTTTTGCAGTTATATTCCTAAATGTCCAAAATGTAATAAAAATTTAATTTTTTTTCATAATCAATCTATTTTAAAATGTAATTCTTGTCACTATACTGAAAAATTTTCTTCTCGATGCCCATCTTGTCATAATAAATCATTAAAACATGTTAGTTTAGGAATTGAATATATTTCCTTATTTTTAAAAAAACAATTACCCGCTATTAATTTCGTAAGTATAGATTCTAATGATATCAAAAAAATAACTCAATATCAAGAAATTTTGGAAGAATTAAAAGATAATAAAATTGATCTTTTGTTAGGAACAGAGATGATAGCTAAAAACTTAAAATTACCTGATATCGAAACTATAGGTATTTTAATGTCAGATGTTCTTTTAAATATCCCGAACTTTAAAGCAACCGAAAAAACTTTTCAATTATTAATAAAACTATCTAATTATTTATCTGAAAAAGGAAAGATGATTATCCAAGGTTATAATACGAACCATTCAGTTCTTCAAAAAGCTCAATATTATGATGTTTTTCCTTTTTTGGAACAAACTTTAAAAGATAGAAAATTAGCTAATATTCCACCTTTTTGTTTTTATAGTAAAATATTAATTTCACATCCCAAAATGTTTAAAGTTTTAAATATCGCGAAAAAAATCAAAAAAATTTTAGAAAATAATTTAATTTATAAAATTATAGTTTTAGGGCCTACTTATCCTTGTGTTTTTTACAAAAATAAAAATTACAGAATTTTATTAACTTTAAAATATTACAATTGGCCTTTGAATTTAAATTTTATTATTGAACAAAATTTAAATGAAGATGCTTTTATTTTATTTGATCGATTTGCTAGTATTATTTAATTTATATTTTTAATTTACTTTGTGGTATCTAAAATTTTCAATTTATAGAGATTAACTTTAAAAAGTTAATCTCTATTTTTTTATTTAATTAGAATTTTGAAATTTGAAACAAAAATTTGTTTGTTAATATAATTATTAAATTTTATATAATAAAAATATATATATTTAAAAATATATCATATTTTGTTTTTATTTATTCAATTAAAATAATTTATTATGCTTTTTAATAAATAGAATAATCATAAATGTTATTTATTATTTTAAACAATTATTAAACAAAATTTTTGTTTAATAATTTTTATTTTATAATAGTTTCTTAAGTATAAATAGAATAGTTTTTTTGTTTTAAAATTAATCTTTCTTTTTTATCAATTATTTTAAATTTATTTTAATATAAACAAATTAAATTTATTTTTTACGAAAAGAAATTAATTGAAAGGTTTAAATATTTATTTAATGACAAAAAATAATTCTTCTACCAATAAAAATATATTTGAACCGAAACAATTAAAAAAAGAACGGCCTATTTGGATAAATTTAATTATTTTAGCTTTTCCTATTGCTATATATTTATTATTTCAACATTTAAGTTCTGCAATAGATTTTTATATCATTAAAACAAATCCACGATCAAATGAAAATATAGAAGGTGCTATAACTTATTTAAAACAAATTAAACAAGTGCTTAACAGTATCGCTATAGCTTTAGGTGGGGCCGGAGTTGTTTTAGTATCAAGAGAATATAAGCAAAAAAATGATCAAAAAGCGAAACAATATGCTAATTTATCTTTTGTAATTGCGGTTTTAAGTTCTTTAATTATTTTTTTTATTTTTTATTTTGGCAATTTATTACCTTCTCCTTTAGGAAATATTTTTTTAAACAAAGCATTCCATCCTGATGGAGGAAAAGAATATTATAATATTTCTTTATTAACTTTTGTCTTTATTACAATCAATGCTATGTTTATGGGTTTAGAAAGATCTAAAAATAAAAATAGTTTTGTTTTATTTTTAAATGTTTTTAATATTATTTGTAGAATTTCAATATCCTTCGTTTTTAAATATACTAAAGGTTTAGATATTACAATTGTTCATTTGGCTTTGGCAGATTTATTTTCTAATTTAATGATTTCTATTTTAGCTTTTTATTTTATGTTTCATCCTAAAAATGATTTTCAAATTCAATTTCATAAATTAATTTTTTCAAAAGATATTATCAAAAATACATTAAAATTGTCAGGAATATTAGTTATTGGTAAAACAACTTATGTAATTGGAAAAAAATTCATTAATGATATGATTATTAAATTTTATGGTGAAGGTGATGGTAGCGAGATATTAAAAATAACAGGCTTTGTTACAATTATAAACGGTATTTTTTATTGTATTTCTCAATCTTTTGAAGATTCCGAATCAGTAATGGTTTCTCAAAACGCATCATTAAATAAAAATAAAAAAACTTTAAAAATTTTTAAAAATGTTTTTATTATCACTTTAATAACCGGTATCGCAGGCATTTTTTTCAATCAATTTTTCGGACAAAAATTACTTCCGTTTTTAACAAATAAAGAAATCGATAACGCAAAATTAAAAAATTTTAAAGAAATTTTATTTTACGAACAAATGTCTTTGTTCACTTCTGTTTGGGCTTCCATGATCATGATTTATATAATGTCTTATAAAAAAAATGCTAATATTGTTTTATTGTTAAATATTTTAAGAATTATAACAAGAATGTGCTTATTATACATCTTTCATGATTATACTAAAATAAATATTTATACTCAATTTGGTTTAAGCACAAGTTTGAGTAATATAATCGTCTTAATAACTACTATCGCTTTATTTATGTCTTTTATCAAAAAACAACAAATAATAGAATTACAAACAAATAAATAATAAAAAATTCAGGAGTTATAAAAAATGAATTTAAAATTAAACATCCAAGGGATCAAAACTTTTTTAGATTGGGAAAAAGAAAGTTCGCGAACACAATCAAAAGTAACTAAAATACATAATATATTACATAAAGATTATGAATTACAAAAAAAATATTTAGGTTGGTTGGATTTACCTTTACAAAAAAATATCGTTTCTGATATCAAAAAAATTCAAAAATTAAAAAAATTAAATGAAGATTTAGATGTTTTAGTAGTGATAGGTATAGGGGGTTCTTATTTGGGAGCTAAAGCAGGAATAGAATTTATTCAAGCTCCTTTTAATAAAAATAAACCTCAAATTATTTTCGCAGGACATCATGTCTCAGGTAATTATTTAACTAATTTAATTAATTATTTAAAAGATAAAAAATGGGCAATTAATATGATTTCTAAATCAGGAACTACTTTAGAACCTGCTTTAACCTTTAGAATTTTAAAAAAAGAAATCGAAAATAAATACGGCAAAGAAAAAGCTCAAAAATTAATTTTTGTGACCACTGATGCTGATAAATGTATTTTATTAGATATCGCCCAAAAAGAAGGTTATGAAACATTTTTTATTCCAAATTCTATTGGTGGTCGTTTTAGTGTTTTAACCATTGTCGGTATTTTACCTTTTATTTTTGCTAATTTAGATGTAGAAGCTATTTTACAAGGTGCTAAACAAGCTTATAAAGATACTTTAACTGATAACTTAGATACAAATTTAGCTTATCAATATGCTGTAGCTAGATATTTAATGTATACTAAATTAAATAAAAAAACAGAATTATTTGTTAGTTATGAACCTCATTTATTAGCTTTTGCCGAATGGTGGAAACAATTATTTGCGGAATCAGAAGGCAAAAATGAAAAAGGACTTTTTGTAGGTTCAGTCAATAACTCCACAGATTTACATTCTTTAGGACAATTTATTCAAGAAGGTTCTCGTATAATGTTCGAAACAATTCTAAATGTTACTAATATGAAAGATGATTGTTTCGTACCAATGATTGATCAAGAATTAGATAAATTAAATTTTTTAGCTAACAAATCTTTTTCTGAAATAAATCAAAAAATATTACAAGCTACAAAACAAGCCCATATAGAAGGAGGCGTTCCTAATATAGAAATCACAATTCCTCAATTAGATGAATATAACTTAGGTTACCTCATTTACTTTTTTCAAAAAGCTTGTGCTATGTCTGGCTATTTAATAGAAATTAATCCTTTTGATCAACCAGGAGTAGAAATTTACAAAAAAAAAATGTCTTCTCTTTTAAATAAATAATTTTTTATTTAAAAAAATAATATTTCTTTTTATATTAAACAAATTACATTCTTTAAAATTTTTAAAATTTAAATTTTTAATAGAAAATAATTTAATTTATAAATTATTTTCGAAAATGAAATATATTTTAAAATTAGAACAGTTTTGTTAAATAAAGAAAGGTAATATTATTTACAAAAAATAATATTAAATAAAAAAATATGATAAATAAAAAAAATTACAAAAAAATAAATTTAAATATTTTAATTTTATTTTTTATGTTTATAATTTTATTATCTAATCATTTAATATTTTTTTTAATTAATGCATATAATGAAAAAGAAATTAAAAGTCTTGAAACATTTATACCAATTTCTAAAAGAATTATTTTTCTTCAAACAAAAGATAAAAATAATAAAGAAAAAATTTTAGAAGAAATTCGAAAAATAAATCCTTTATTAAAAGATTTACCCAAAGAATATGTAAATGTAAAACCAAATAATGAAATTCAAATTATAATTCCTGAAAATTCGTCAACAATGGCAAAAATATATGGCCAAGTAATTTTAAATATTAAAGAAATTCAAAATATAGAGGTAATTATACCTGAAAACAAAAGAACCATTAAACTTACTGCAACTGATAAAAATAATAAAGAAAAAATTTTAGAAGAAATTCGAAAAATAAATCCTTTATTAAAAGATTTAAATATTGATGATTTAACTATAACAAATAATCAAATAAGTATTATTATTTCTGACCAAAGAAAAGAAATATTAAAAATGACTGGTGTAATAAACATAAAAATTTTAGAAAAAGAAATTTCTGAGACTTCATCTGTAAATAATCAATTAGAAAATAATCCGCAAGTTTCTAATAATAAATCAAATGTTTTTTTATGGATTATTATAACTTTATTTATTTTAATGTTATTAGGTGGATTGTATTTATTTTTTTATAAAAAATATAGAAATAAATTTATTAAAAAATAATTTTAATAATTAGTGCTCTTTTTATTTTTCTTGCTTGGGATTATAAAAAGACTTAAAATTACCTAAAAATACACCTTATAACAATATAATAACTCAAATATTTTTAAATTTTCAAGAATTTGTGCTAAATTTTACGGTCTTAACAACATAAATCAAACCAAAACTAAAAAATCCTAATAGTTTATATAAAGAACTTGTCTATGATGAAAGTTCTTTTTTTAAAATTTATAAACAAGGAAAAATGTAACAATCTTATTGTAGATCGAAAGATAATTTGGATTTTTCGGATTGGGAATACCGATTATATTGTTATGATGAAAATGAAAATTTAATTACATTAATAGAAAATACACTCAAACCTCAAAAGACAATATTATTTTTTCATACGATCATACTAAAAAAACGTTCTTATCAACTAGAAAATAACGAATTACAAACTAAGGTTATTTAAGTATTATAGAAATAAAGTAATTACGATACTAAGATTTAGTTTACGAAAACACAATAAAAAAGACTCT